>CAZQTJ010000284.1:0-3452 GCA_964596035.1 uncultured Cocleimonas sp.
AGCGATTGATTTATCGTATGCGCCTCAAAACAAACAGGCTGATCAATAAAAAGATGGATAGGGGTAAGAAAGCACTGATAAAGGGAGATATGCCATAGACTATTCCGAGTTCGTTCAACACTCGATTAAGCAAGAAGAAAGCGATTCCAACGACAATACCGATAAACACACGTTGCCCTGCACCACCTCCGCGTTGCGAGTTAAACAAAAAAGGCATCGCTAAAATCAACATAACTAAGGTTGAGATGGGTACTGCAAATCGTTTCCAATAGGCAAGCTCATATTTGTCTGACTTTAAGGCGTTATCTTGCTGATGCTGGATGATTTTTTTCAGCTCGCGACCTGAGAGTTGCTCAGGTTGCATTGCGGCTATTTCTAATATTTGTGCATCTAATAAGTGGCTATCTATTTGTTGTTTAATGGTTTCGGTCATGACTCGTTGCGCTTCAAAGTGAGTAATTTGTAGGTTATTTAACTGCCACCCCTTTGCGGTATTTATGACGGACTCTGCTTGCGTCATTTTATCTAATCCACCACGGTCTTTTTTCATGCTATAGATAGTGACACCCGTTAGTTTGTCCTTTGACCAAACTTTGGTGATATGGAGAATGTTATCTTTTTGCTTTACCCATAAGCCTGCATCACTGACGAGGGAGATATTCTTATTTTCTATGGTTGCTTTAAAATTGCGTGCCTGCAAATCACTCGCGGGAACCAACCACTCTCCCATAAAAAAGGCTAACACAGTCAACAGTACGCCGAGTTTAAGCACTGAGAAAACAATCTGCTTTATTGAGTAGCCTGCGGCACGCATAGCGATAAATTCAGAATTAGCGGCGAGATTACCCAAACCAAGCAAGCTGCCAATTAATGTTGCTGTCGGTAAAAATTCGTAAAAGCGGGCTGGTAAGGTGTAGCTTAGGTAAATTAAGGCTTTAAAACTGGTATATCGATCATTGGTATCATCTAGCTCACTCACAAAGGCAAAAAACACATCGAGCATGACCAGCGCAAACCAAGCCACAATCAAACCTTGCAGGGTTGCTTTCCATAAATAGCCATCTAATAACTTCATCCTGCTTTACCGTATTGTTTACGGACTAGCCAAAGGGCTAAGACAATAAAAAGAAGATGCACCCACCATAAACCTACGATACTGGGGATTTTTCCATCCTCCAGCATAGATTTACCTGTAATTAAAAGGTTGGCATAGATAGCGTAAAGCAAAATACCTAATGCCAATTTTCCAAAACGTCCTTGACGTGGTGTGGTGTAGCTCAGTGGAAAAGCGAGTAGTGCAATAACAGGGGCAGATAAGATAATAGCGATACGCCAATGCAGTTCGGCTTTACTCTCTTTGCTATCTTGCGCTAATAAGGCGGTAGTGGAGGCTGCTGATAACTTGCTCGATGTTGAAATATTAGCACTTGGCACACGTAGCCCATGCTCCGCGAAACGAAAAATGGTGAACTCATTGCTTTCTGCATTATGATCGTAACGACTACCGTCGTTAATTTGCAATACACGTTCGCCATTTTGCTGATCAATAAACAGTAATGCCTTTTTTGCTGTTAAAACACTGTCCTTTTTATTCTTGCTAGAGTGCATAAAGAAGTGCTCCATGACGACATTTTCATCATCTAATTTCTCTACAAAAATAGTTAAACGTGTGTCACCTACTTTCGTGTGCATAAACTCACCCACAGGTATACCTGATGCTTCAGGGCGTTGTTTTACTTCTGTTTTAATATTTTGAGTTGCCGACTCTATGCTGGGTATAATGTATAAAACCATTGCGGCTAATAACAAAGTCAGTGGCGCAACAAACAAAAACACGCCTTTATAAAGTTGCTTTGGACCAACACCAGAGGCATGTAATGCGCTCATCTCATGGTCGCGATATAAACGACCAAAGGCTAACATCATGCCAATCAGTAAGGCGATGGGGACTAACTGTATTGCGCCACTAATTGAACCCATTAGCACCATTTTACCCAATAAATCGACAGGCAAATTTCCTGAGCTAACACTGCCTAGCAAGCGCACAAAGGTATTGCCAACAATAATTAATAATAATATCAATAAGGTGCCAATAAATGACTGTAATATTTCACGCACTAGGTAACGTTGAATAATCACTCAGAAACCTCTTTGGCATAATAGTCGATACCCGACGTGCTAGAATGTTTAAAACGCTTATGAGTCCATAAATATTGCGCGGGGAACTGTCGAATTTGATCTTCAAATAATTGATTAATGCGTATCGCATCTTGCTCAATGTTTTTACTGGGAAAGTCGCTTAGTGCAGGAAGAAAGCGTGAGAGATAGCCGATAGCATTCTGTTGTTCATCATATTCTCTCACGGTGATGAAGGGGACGACCTTTGTCTTTGTAATCGAGGCTAGACGCGAGGTACTAGGATTAGTTGGAACATTAATGCCAAAAAAAGGAATCTGTAAACTGCCCTTGTGTTGAAAGCTTTGGTCAGGAGCAAACCACACGCTATGTCCTGCTTTTAAACTTGAAATCATTTCACGTATTTTATTTTTAGGTATTGCCTTGCCATAACGACGCGCTCTAATTTTAGCCACTACATGCTCTAGTAGCGGGTTTTTATGCGGTTTATAAACAACGTGTAAGCCTTGTGCTAAGGTGCTAACAATTGGTCCGCCAATTTCCAAACTGGTAAAATGTAAGCTCAATAAAATGACACCCTTATCAGACTCCAGTGCTTGTTGTAGGTATTCAAGACCTTCGACACGCGTTAGCGATTGGAGTTTTTTATTGCTTCCCCACCAACTGAGGGATAAATCCATTAAGCCTTGCCCTAGCGAGACAAAATGATCAAGGCAAAGCTGCTCTCGCTCATTAGCTGATAATTCTGGAAACGCCAATTTAAAATTAACATTTGCCACATGACGGCGTGATGTTAATAGCTTATACATTAGCTTGCCAATCACCTTGCCCAAGCGCATCTGCCAAGCCCACGGTAAAAACGTGAGTAAACGTAATAAGCTTATGGCAAGCCATACTCCCCAGTAGCGTGGATGTAGAAAGTCTTGTTTTTGTTGATTGGTATCCACGGATCTGGAAGCTAATCCTTATCTATTCTCGCCAATTAAGCGATAGACCGTGCCGCAATAAGGACAACGACTCGGTTTTTTTGATTCCATCGCTAAAAAAACACGCGGGTGCGAGCACCAAGTAACAGAGTCATTCATCGGGCAGTGCAACGGTAAATCAGCACTTGTGATTAGCACTTCTTTTTTGATATTAAGACTTTGACATCCTGCAACTCGTTCTGCCATACATTTACCCCTAACATAATTTTAAAATCAACAATAAGAAATGAAGATTTAATAAGATGCGAAACTTAACGCAGAATTTTTATTTCAGATTGAATGATCTCAAGACTTAGCTGAGCGTTAGCTCAACTTAGAAGCGTAGCAGGC
>CAZQTJ010000285.1:0-3438 GCA_964596035.1 uncultured Cocleimonas sp.
GCTTATCGAGTGTCGCGAGATAAGCTCATACGATATTTTTGTTGGATGACGTTAATGTATCTGTCCCGCTTGAAGTTGATAGCCGTATTTTGCGATGCTTTATACGGGCTAGTAAAAAATTAATGCGCAATAATTTGACTCAAGAATAACTGTGTACGCTCTGATTGTGGATTATCAAAGAATTCGGTTGGTGTGTTTTCTTCGATTATTTGTCCTGCATCCATAAAGATAACGCGGTCGGCGACTTGTTTGGCAAAGCCCATTTCGTGCGTGACACAGAGCATGGTCATACCGCCTTCGTCTGCAAGCTCTACCATGACATCTAACACTTCTGAGATCATTTCAGGGTCGAGTGCAGAGGTTGGCTCGTCAAATAACATCACTTTAGGGTCCATACACAAGCTACGTGCGATAGCGACGCGTTGTTGTTGTCCGCCAGATAGTTGCCCAGGATATTTATTGGCTTGGTCAGGTATTTTCACGCGCTCTAAGTATTGCATTGCGGTTGCTTCGGCTTTTGCTTTTGGTATCTTCTTTACCCAGATGGGCGCAAGCGTTAGGTTGTCTAAAATACTTAGGTGTGGGAATAGGTTGAAGTGCTGAAAACACATGCCAACATTGGTGCGTAGTTTTTCTAGCTGTTTTACGTCGCCTGTTATTTCTGTGCCATCTACAATAATTTGTCCTTGCTGATGCTCTTCGAGGTGATTGATACAGCGGATAACGGTTGATTTTCCTGAACCTGATGGTCCACAAATGACGATACGTTCGCCTTGTTTTACATTGAGGTTAATGTCTTTTAGCACATGAAAGTCGCCGTACCATTTGTTGACGTTTATCATTTGCAGGGCGTAATCTTGATTTGTTTGTTTGTTTGCTTCGCTCATAATATTTCTCAGCTATTTTATTTGACAGAAATAGCGATACTTATTTCTGTCAATAATTTAATTAGTGTTTATGTCCTGTGTCTAACTTTCTCTCTAGTGCCATGCTGTAGCGCGACATGCTAAAGCAGAATATCCAGAAGACAAAGGCGGCAAAGACGAGTCCTTCGGTGAAAAACCCTAACCATGAGGAGTCCGACCCTAATACATTTTCGATAATGGCTAGTATGTCGAACAGTCCAATAATTAATACCAGTGTGGTGTCTTTAAATAGGGCGATAAAGGTATTAACTAATCCTGGAATCACCAGTTTAAGTGCCTGTGGTAAAATAATTAATCCCATGCTTTTCCAGTAGCTTAATCCCATTGCAACAGAAGCTTCGTATTGTCCTTTTGGTATGGCTTGTAGTCCACCACGAACCACTTCGGCAACGTAGGCTGCTTGGAATAAGATGATGCCAATCATGGCGCGCGCTAGTTTGTCGAAGTCAGAACCTTCAGGTAAGAAGAGGGGGAGCATGACCGATGCCATAAATAAAACAGTGATGAGCGGTACACCACGCCAGAATTCAATAAAGATGACGCAGATTGATTTAACAATCGGCATGTTTGAGCGTCGCCCTAATGCGAGAATAATCCCTAGTGGTAAGGCTGCTGCAATACCTACCAGTGAGATAATGAGGGTTAGCATTAAGCCTCCCCATTTATTCGTCCCTACTTCTTCTAGTCCAAATGAACCGCCGTGAATGAGAAAATAGGCGATAAATGGAAAAACGAGCAGAATAAATCCACCTAGCCATGCTTTTTTGGGCATTTTCTCAATGAAAAGCGGAATGGTTAGGGCGATTAAAAGGATGCCTGCTAAGTTAGGTCGCCAATATTCCGCAGGTGGGTAAAAGCCGTACATGATTTGACCAAAACGGTTGCCGATATAAGCCCAGCAAGCACCTTTGCCTTCACCTAAGCATTCTTCTCTTGTGTCGGCTACCCAAGTGGCATCGATAAAGGCCCATTGAATCGCAGGAGGTACTATTTTGTAAATAAGGATCATGCCTAAAAGGGTCATGATGATATTGAGGGGGCTGGAAAAAAGGTTGCTTTTCAGCCAGTGAACGAATCCTTTCGCGTTGCTAGGAGCAGGTAATTCGGGAAGAATTTTATCTGTTATATACATAATATGACTCCTATCGCTCAGTCAGCGCCATTTTGGCGTTGTACCAGTTCATAAATAATGAAATTAATAAGCTTAATATTAAGTAGACCGCCATGGTCATCATAATAATTTCAACGGCTTGTCCTGTTTGATTTAGGGTTGTTCCCATAAAAACAGAGACAAGATCAGGGTAGCCAATGGCGGTTGCTAGTGATGAGTTTTTGAGTAGGTTTAGATACTGACTGGTCATTGGTGGAATAATAACGCGCATGGCTTGTGGAATAACCACTAAACGTAGGCTTTGAGAGGGTTTTAATCCAACCGATAAAGCGGCTTCTGTTTGACCATGATTGACTGCTTTTATACCAGAACGCACGATCTCGGCGATAAAGGCGGCAGTGTAAATGGTGAGGGCGATTAATAAAGCAAACAATTCTGGAATAATGGTAATGCCACCTTTGAAGTTAAAGCCTTTTAGTGCGGGGACATCCCATGTTAGGGGGCTTCCTGTTATAACAAAGACGAATAGGGGGGCAAGTATCAGTAAACCGAGCGATATAAGTAGAACAGGCGCTTGCTGTCCTGTTTCAGCTTGGCGTTTTTTTGCCCATCGTCTGACGATAAAGACGGCGATGAGGGCAATAAGGAAGGTGATGGCGGTATAGATAAAGCCATTTTCAGTCACGGGGGCGGGTAGATACAAGCCACGCACATTGAGAAAGAAGCTATCAAACAGCGATAGGCTGTCTCTGGCGGAGGGCATTGCACGTAAAACAACGATGTACCAAAAGAATATTTGTATTAGTAAGGGGATATTGCGGAAGGTTTCGATATAAACCGTGGCAATTTTTGAGAGTAACCAGTTGTTTGATAGTCGTGCAACACCAATAAGAAAACCTAAGATGGTGGCAAGAAATATACCTAATGCACTAACAAGGAAGGTGTTTAGTATACCGACAACAAAAGTGCGTCCGTAGGTAGAGTCTGAATTAAAAGGGATTAAGGTTTGAAGTATATCAAAGCCTGATTTTTCTGACATGAAAGCGAAACCTGTGGAAATACCACGTGCTTCCATATTGTTTAATGTATTTTGAACAATGGAATAAATAAAGTAACCAACCCCAAACATCAAAAGAAGTTGAAAGAATAAGGCTCGGTATTTTGGGTCATTCCAAATCGGAGGCTTGCTGGGTTTTAGGTTTATATTTTGTTCAGCCATGAGTGAGATACCACAAGACAGATAAAAAGGAGGGAAGATATTTTTACTGATAGATTAATTATCTCGATGAGAATATTTTAGATGAAATCCTTAATCTATAAGCAAAAAAAGAGCCTGCTAAGGAGAGTAAGGAACGAGCATGAAATAACTTCCCGATTCTAACTTGCTTTTTTATCCCAGCT
>CAZQTJ010000286.1:0-3424 GCA_964596035.1 uncultured Cocleimonas sp.
TTTTTGTGCCAATATCAATAGAGTGATCAACAATAGCTGCCCATTGTTCTCGAATAGGGGTGACTTGAGTGAGTAAACCCAACCCTAAACGTAATGTCCAATTGATGATGGATGTGAAGTAATGTACGACGTTTTTTTACAGAAGACATTATCCCCGCACCGATACGCAACGGTGATAACTGGGCGGACACATGGAGCTGGTTCAGTGATCTAGTCAGCACACAAGCATTGCCTGGCGTTGTTAATTCCCTACTACTGACTCAGATTGCTTTAATCGTCACCGCTGTACTTGCTTTGCTCGCTTTTCCGATGATTTCACCCCACTTTTTAAAAAAAACAGGGCGCAGTTTGGGTCACTTTATTTTAGTTGTGATGCGTTCCACACCAGAATATATTCTTGCCTTTATTTTGCTCATACTCTGGGGACCATCCATGCTCCCCGCCATTATTGCATTAGCCTTACACAATGCAGCCATCATCGGGCATCTTATTGGACGATACAGTGAAGAAATAAAATTACCCTTAAATGCTGCGCTGGGAATGAACCGCTATTTTTATGACTTACTACCGCGATTATATGGGCAGTTTTTAGCTTTTCTGTTTTACCGCTGGGAGATCATCCTGCGCGAATCTGCCATACTGGGTATATTAGGTATCGCTACACTGGGGTTTTATATCGACAGTGCCATACAAGAATTACAGCTCGATAAAGCCATGATTTTGATCTTAATTACCGCATTACTCAATGTAGCCGTCGATGCCTTATCGCGCCATTTAAGAGCCAAATTGCAACTTAGCACTGCGGTACAGTGCTCCTAAACCCTTATTGTTTATAGAGAAAGTCAGCTCTACAAAACTGAAGGACTTGGATACCACTCAGCTGTTAATCTAGGTTAAAATAACAGACTCATTATAACGCCAGATGGCGATTTGTAACGTAAAAACAGGAATTTTCAATGACAAGTACCGAACAGCGCGCCGCGCTGCAACGCCAGATATGGCAAATCGCCAATGATGTACGTGGTGCAGTGGATGGCTGGGACTTTAAGCAGTACATACTCGGCACTCTGTTTTATCGTTTTATCAGTGAAAACTTTGCGAGCTACATTGAAGGCGGTGACGACAGCATCCACTACGCTGAACTCCCCGATGATGTCATTACGACAGAAATCAAAGACGATGCCATTAAAACCAAGGGCTACTTCATATATCCTCGCCAGTTATTTGCCAATATCGCCGCAGCTGCTAACAGCAACGAAAGCTTAAATACAGACTTGGCGAGCATTTTTTCTGATATTGAAGCCTCTGCCAATGGCTACCCATCGGAGCCTGACATTAAAGGTCTGTTTGCTGATTTTGACACCACCAGCAACCGTCTTGGCAATACCGTTAAAGATAAAAACAACCGTCTGGCTGCGGTATTAAAAGGTGTTGCAGGGTTAGACTTCGGAGCCTTTGCAGACAATCATATTGACCTGTTTGGCGATGCCTACGAATTTCTCATCTCAAACTACGCTGCCAATGCGGGTAAATCGGGTGGTGAGTTTTTCACCCCACAACATGTCTCCAAACTCATCGCACAACTCGCCATGCATCAGCAAAAAACGGTCAATAAAATCTATGACCCCGCCTGTGGTTCTGGCTCTTTGCTGTTGCAAGCTAAAAAGCACTTTGACGCGCATATTATTGAAGACGGTTTTTGGGGACAGGAGATCAACCACACCACCTACAACCTCGCCCGTATGAATATGTTCTTGCACAACATCAACTACGACAAGTTCAATATCATGCTGGGCAATACCTTGACCGAGCCGCATTTTAGTGACGACAAACCCTTTGATGCCATCGTCTCCAACCCGCCTTATTCCGTAAAATGGATCGGCGCAGGTGACCCCACGCTGATCAACGACGAACGCTTTGCACCCGCTGGTGTATTAGCCCCCAAATCGAAAGCCGACTTTGCCTTTGTGCTACATGCACTGAGCTACCTTTCTGGCAGAGGTCGTGCGGCGATTGTCTGCTTTCCTGGTATTTTTTACCGTGGCGGTGCCGAAAAGAAAATCCGCCAATATCTGGTGGATAATAACTACGTTGAAACGGTGATTTCGCTCGCACCCAACCTGTTTTATGGCACCTCCATTGCCGTTAACATACTGGTGCTGTCCAAACACAAAACCGACACCACCACCCAGTTTATTGATGCCAGCGGCGAGAATTACTTCAAAAAAGCCACCAATACCAACATCCTCACTGACGCACACATCGAACAAATCATGCAGGCATTTGATAGCAAAGAAAAGATTGAATACTTTGCTGAACAGATAGACAACGACACGATTGCCGAAAACGATTACACCCTATCCGTCAGCGCCTATGTCGAGCCAGAAGATACCCGCGAAGTGATTGATATTACCCAGCTAAATGCCGAGCTAAAAAATACCGTGACTAAAATTGACCAGTTGCGCAACGATATTGATAGCATCGTAGCGGAAATTGAATGCACAGAGGCATGAGTAAAATGAAGCCACGGAAAACGCAGAAAGACACAGAATTATTATTTATTTTTCTGCAAAATTCTGCGACTTCTGCGGCAAAAATAAATGCATATTCCATAGTGAATAATACGGAGACCAAGGCATGATATTGGAAAATAAACTCGGCATGACCGACCAAATTGAGCTAGCAAAGCAAGAGGAAAAAATCAGTAAGCAGAAGGCTAAGCAACTGTTTGATTCAGTGGATATTGCCAAGGTGGAAATCGGTACATTTGCTGGTCTTTCGTTTATTCATGCCTATTTATTTGATGAACTGTATCACTTTGCGGGTAAAATCCGCGAGGTTAATATTGCCAAAGGTAATTTCCGCTTTGCACCGTTGATGTATTTAGAGCAATCACTCAAACATATCGACAACATGCCACAAAATACTTTTGAAGCCATTATTGAAAAGTATGTCGAAATGAACATCGCCCACCCCTTTCGCGAAGGCAATGGACGTGCCACACGCATCTGGCTGGATTTAATTCTCAAAACAGAATGCAAACAGGTCATCGACTGGAATCAGGTGGATAAAGAAGACTACCTATCCGCCATGCAACGCAGCGTAGTGAAGGATGTGGAAATCAAGGCCTTACTAAAAGCGGCTTTGACTGACCAAATTAATGATCGCGCTTTGTTTATGAAGGGGATTGATGTGAGTTATTACTACGAAGGCTATAGCCAGTTTAAAACCGATGAGCTTTAGCATGGGAATGATAAAACCACGAAAAACACGAAATAAAACCAGCAAAATCTTTTTGTATTCTCGTTTCCACGCGGACGGTGAAAACAAATGTGGGGTAAATAATGAGTAGAGAGCTGCAAACAATGAATAATAATTTTATGGACAAGCTGCTGGATGGGGTTGAAGTGGAGTGGAAGGCTTT
>CAZQTJ010000287.1:0-3399 GCA_964596035.1 uncultured Cocleimonas sp.
TGGCAGTCTAATTTCATGCGGTTACATTTGAAAATACTGGCTAAGTCTTGTACCGCATCATCAAAATTATCATTTATGAGAATATAATCAAATTCATCATAGTGGCACATATCATCACAAGACTGTTTTAAGCGTGTTTTAATAATCTCTTGTGAATCTTGTTTTCTGCCAGATAAACGTTGTTCTAAAGACTCAACGGAAGGGGGTAATATAAAAATGCTGATAGCATCAGGGCGTAGTTTGCGTACTTGTTGCGCGCCTTGCCAGTCAATTTCTAAAATTACATCCGTATCACTTTCTAACTGCTGATCAATGGTTTGATTCGATGTGCCATAAAAATTTCCAAAGACTTCTGCATGTTCCAGAAAATGTCTGTCAGCAATCATTTTTTTAAAGTCATCAATCGCCGTAAAATGATAGTGTTTTCCATCCTCCTCTCCAGTCCGAGCAGGGCGAGTTGTATGCGAGACTGAAACAGCGATACCTGTATTTTGCTTAATAAGCTCGCTGATTAGGCTGGTTTTTCCTGCGCCTGAAGGGGCGGATATAATATAGAGATTTCCTATTGACATAATCTTCCTTGAATCTGATCTTAGGCTGCCAACTTAAGGCGGGACAGATGTATTAATGTAGGTTGGGTAAGATTTTATTGCGTCGCAATAAAACGTCACCCGACATTCAATAAGCTGATCTGACTTATTATTAGCTGTCTCACTTTAAATTGATAGCCTGATTTTACTTTGCGGTGCAGTTGATCTTCACAATTTCAGGTGCTTCGCCATTTTCAAAGTCTTTTATTGCTTTTACTTCAGGCGTGCAAAATGATGAGAAGCTAGGACCTAAAATTAAATGATTGGTATTGCGATAAAAGAGCGAGGCAGAGGCTCCTGGGTCGGTATGAATAATAGCCAAGGTGTTGTTTCCTTGAAGGTATAGGGGGGATTTAAGTGGCAAGATAAAGCTTAATTTTAAGAGCGTTTGCTTGTTTTTGGTGATTTTCTCAAACTTATAAGTCTGCACATTGTTGGTGAGTACTTTTTTACCATTAAATGCTAGATGAGTGTAATAGTCTAATTTTAATAAATCACTCATAACGTCATCAGCTAAGATGTTAAGAGGGCGACCTGATCTCAGTAGAATGCCACTGACCTCTTCGTTATAAACCCATGACATCGCAATGGCGGCTAATTGACCTTTTTTATTGACTTGTAAATGAGCGGTGGTGTTAATTTTATAATGAAAATGAGCATATCCACTTGGTGCAATAAAAAGGCTCAAAAATAGACTCAATATAATATATTTTTTTAGCATGAAATAGTTTTCCTTGGAAAGGCTTTAAGCTGAATCGGCATTGACCTCACAAACTCAGTTTAAAGCGTCGTTTTTGTTAATAATAAGGTCAAAACGAATAAGGCACTGGTAGCAATCCATGAGCCTAATACGCGTAAGACCACACCCTGTAATAAATTTCGCAAAAAGAAACTTATTACCGCAATAATTAATACCGCTACACTAATGCCGATAGCAGCACCAAACAACCAATTATAAAAGGTATTTGCGCCAAGCCCAGGGATCATAATAGGGCTAGAGTCCAGTCCTAAGACGATGCCACTGGCAAGACTCAGTGTTGTAACAGTATATTGAACCCAGCCAGCTTTATAATCCAAACGTAGGATAATCAGCAAGCTCACTACTAGGGCTAAGATCAATAAAATAAGTTCATTATTAATGCGAGGAGAAAAGTAACTATTTATCACGAAGCCCGCAATGATAGCGGAGGACAATAATACTAAATTACGCAGAAGATATGCACCGCCTTGCTGCCCCAACAACACCGCTAAGCCGACTAAAAGAATAAGGTGTGCAGGCGTTTCTAAAGGATGTGTAAAGCCATCTAAAAACCATGTAATGGAAAATTCAATCATATTGTTTACCTACTTAATATTAGGTGATAATAGCCTATTCCGTAGAAATAACCACACAGCTTAAATATTCACGAAGATCATCAAGATTATTTTGTTTTGATGTGCTTTGAGTGGCATTTTTTGTATTTAAAACCACCCCAATGAGTGTTAAACCACGTTGCTTAATAGCCTCTACCGACAGTAATACATGATTAATACAGCCTAGTTTGTCTTCTGCAACTAAAATAACAGGCAAGTTCAATGCAGTGCAAAGGTCAGCATTTAAAGCATCTTCGCATAATGGCGAAAGAAAACCTCCCGCTCCTTCAACATATAATAATTGATGATCTTGAAGTTGGCTCAGACATTGTTGTTTTAAGCGTTGTAATGAGAGGGCTTTGTTTTCTAAACGTGCCGCACGAGCAGGGGAGATGGGGGCTTGAAAGCGATTGGGGCATATAATATCAAGTTGATCTTGCTTGTCAGCAGCGGTAGCCAGTTTCCAAGCATCCGTTTGGCTTATCTCTTCAGACCAGCCTGACTCAACAGGCTTGCGCGGCGCAATATCAAAACCTTGTGTGGTGAGGTATTTAATTAAATGGCAACCGAGCCATGTTTTCCCAACGTTTGTATCCGTTCCTGTTATAAAAATACCCCGTTTTAAGTCGGCATCTTTTAATAATTCTGTCAATGTAGCGGGGCTATTCAATGGCTTGACCTGTGCGTCCATTTTTACCAAAAACTAAAGAAACCGCTTTTCCAACCACAAGATTCTCAGGTAAAAAACCAAAAAATCGACTGTCGTTACTATTGTCACGGTTATCACCTAACACAAACAAATGTCCCGCAGGAACTTGTCGTTCTTGTAAAAAACGGGAAAAGGATTTTTTAAGCTTAGTGGTATTGATATAAAGCTGTGGTAAAGGCTTATCATTAACGTAAACCACAAAATTTTCAATACGAATACGATCTCCCGCTGTTGCAATTAAGCGTTTAATGTAATGCGTTTTTTTATCAGCAGGATAAAGAAAAACGATCACATCATTAGGCTTTATTTTTCCTCTATCATAGCCCTGAGCAGATACATAAATAAAATCCCCAGGTACCAGAGTAGGAACCATTGAACGGCTAGGGATACGGTAAATATCAAAGCCAAAAACACGGGCGCGGATATTGGAAGAGGCGGTATGAAAAGGGTTGATCGAGTAAGCCGTAACACCTAAAAGAAGCGAGATAATGATGACTAGACTTAAAAACCAGAATATTTTAATTTTTTTCACAGACTGCTTGGCTCGTTAGTCTTTAATGGGGGGGGGATTATAACGGTTTAAGCGACGAGAGTAATAATGTTATTTCTCTATCGTAAAACGACCCTATAGAAAAGAGATGTTTTTTTAGGTTTCTTAAGACCAAAGTCCATAGATGATAGCTGTAGATAGGATGAAGAAGCTAATATTGAACAATACAGAATAGCTCTCGTACAGGAGTTGCTTGG
>CAZQTJ010000288.1:0-3358 GCA_964596035.1 uncultured Cocleimonas sp.
TATTAGTTCTGGGTTCAATTTGCAAAGTCATGACTAAATATAGATGTCTTTAGTAGTGCTTATTAAGGCTACAAACTTTCTTAAATAGAGTTTCATCAGTCGAAAATAAGGTCAATAAATACATGAACTATCGTAACGTTACCTCTGTTTACATTTCTTTAATGTACTCTTTGTTAGCCTTTTTTGGTATTGCTTTTGCAAGCTTGCCTACTGCCGTGAATGGTCAGGCGTTACCTTCATTGGCTGATATGTTGGAGAGGGTGACAGATTCTGTTGTCAATATTTCTACGCAGGGGCGTAGTGCAAGTGGTGATGCGGTATCAAGAGAGTATCAATATTACTTTGGAAATAAGCAGAAGCGTCGTAAAGGCGGAGGAACTGGGTCAGGTATCATTATTGATGCTAAGGGAGGCTATGTTGTTACGAATGCCCATGTCGTAGAAGGTTCAGGGAAAATTACTGTTAGATTAAATGATGGTCGTCAGTTCGAGGCTCGTGTTGTTGGTAAAGATTTAGAGGCAGATGTAGCCGTTATACAAATTCCATCACAACGCTTAACAGCAATGCGCTTTGCTAATAGTGATAAATTACGGGTTGGAGACTTTGTAGTTGCGATAGGTAACCCCTATGGTTTAGGTCAAACAGCGACTTCAGGAATAGTGAGTGCTTTAGGTCGAACAGGTTTAGGTATAGAAGATTATGAGGACTTTATTCAAACAGATGCACCTATCAATCCTGGTAACTCAGGAGGGGCGCTTGTAAACTTGCGTGGAGAATTGATTGGTATTAATACCGCAATTCTGGGCGGAAAGAGTGGCGGAAGTGTCGGTATCGGCTTTGCGATACCTTCTAACATGATTAAAAATATAAAAAGCCAGTTAATATCATATGGTCAAGTAAAGAGAGGGCAGTTGGGTGTAGAAATTCAAGACTTGCGTCCCTCTCTAGTCAAGGCGTTTAATTTAAAGAATAGTCAGGGAGCTTTAATATCTGCAGTTATCGTTGGCTCACCTGCAGATGTCGCAGGTATCGAGGCAGGAGATATAGTAACGCGTGTTAATGGAATGATGATTCGCAACAGCGCTAACTTAAAGAATAGAATTGGTAATTTACGCATAGGTGCTAGAGTTAATCTAGAATATATTCGAGATGGTAGAAAATTAAATAGAACGGTGGTTGTAGGTAGGATTGCAGCAGATAAATATTTGAAGAAAAACTATCGAAAAAAGAGCGCTGCTAGGTAAAATTAAAATAGTGAAAAAAATTAGATTAAATTTTACCCTAAATCAAGCATTTTTGAATAACATGGACTAGACTTACGGAGATTCATTGAGAGGGAGGTTATATCGTGTTTATAGCGCATCTTATCTTTTTGAATTTTAAAAGTTTTTCTCCAGAATTGTACTTTTATATATCATGACAATATTCGTTATGATGAAACTTCCGCAAGCTAAAGAAGAGTAAGCTAATAACGCTTAAGCCCGGCGTTTTACTCCTCTTTTGCGGTCACAGGTTTGGTGTCCCCAATCCAAGCCTGTTTTTTGACTCCCTATGGTAGCCCCCTATCATAGGGAGTCTTTTTATTTGTCCTTTTCCATTTTTATTATCTTTTGTTAGACCTCAAGTTCTTCTGGGTATATCCAGCTATCTATTTTTTTATTTAATTCCTCTACACCATCTCCTTTGAAAGCGGAGAACATTTGAATGCTGACAGCGTTTGTAAATGGTTTTAGTTCTTTGCGTATTTGAAGTAGGGTTGAATTGGCTTTGCCACGCTTTAGTTTGTCTGACTTATTCAGTAATATATGTACAGGTAGGTCGCGGGATTGCGCCCATGACAACATCGTTCTATCGTATTCTCTCATTGGGTGTCGAATATCCATAATAAGAACAAGTCCGCGCAAAGTGAAACGAGTACTAAGGTAAGACTCTATAAATGCCTGCCATATTTTTTTAACCTTATCAGGTACTTTTGCATAGCCATAGCCTGGCAGATCAACTAAGTAACGACCCTGTGGAAGGCTAAAAAAATTAATAAGCTGTGTGCGTCCAGGAGTTTTACTAACTCGTGCTAAGGATTTTTGTTGGCATAGCCTATTAAGAGAGCTAGATTTTCCGGCATTTGATCTGCCAGCAAAAGCAACTTCAAACCCTAGTTCTGGGGGGAGAGTATTTTTTGTTGTAGCACTTTGTGTAAAACGTGCTTGTTGGTAATGAGTACTCATTGGGCATTATCCTTGGGTTTGATAAAACAGATAGGGTAAGATTTATATAATTATAGCGTTAGCTCAATGCGTCTGCTACAGAGAGTGATGCTCAATATGAGTTATTTAATATTTAAAGATAATAGGTAATTAATAGTTTGCTTATATATAGTCATAAAAAGCCTAGTTTTTAAAGGTTTCATATGATATAAATCGCTCTGTTTTGTTTGCTATATTAGTAGATCCTGATTTTCCAAATGAATTTGATGCGTATCAAGGTTTTTTACTACTCTCTTATTTACTATCGTTTCAGGTAAGTTGTACTTCATGGTTTTAATGGGAGCCGAAGTCACTATTTCTCATGTTCAAGCAAGCTAAAAGTGGGGTTACCTTGGGCTTTTAATAAGGTGCTGATTCAGGAATAACTATAATAAAATATTATTAGCTGTATTACTTCTCCAAGGTTTATGAATACAATTATTTTTGATTTTTAGGAGTATTTTGGAATGAAAAGAGCACTGATTATTACGTTAGCAGGTCTTGCTATCACTACTTCAGCGACTGTTTTTGCGGCAGGTGATGCAGCAAAAGGTAAAACATTAACCGCAACATGTGCAGCTTGTCATGGGGCAGATGGGAATAGTGTAAACCCTGATTGGCCAAAACTGGCGGGGCAAAGTGAAGAATATATTACTAAGCAATTGATGGACTTTCGCGCAGGTTTGCGTGTCGATGCAACGATGACACCGATGGCAAAAGGAATCGCCTCTGATGACGATATACCGCATATTGCAGCCTATTTCGCAAGCCAGAAAGTAAAGCCAGGGGTTGGAGATGTTAATTTAGTTAAAGAAGGAGAAGCTCTTTTTAAAGGCGGAAAAATGTCTTCTGGTGTGACAGCATGTTCTGCGTGTCATGGCGTAACAGGGCAAGGAAATGCAAAAGCAAAGTTCCCTAAAATCTCTGATCAGCATACTAAATACTTAGTAAAGCAGCTAAAGTCATTTAAAGCTGGGACTCGTTCAAATGATGCAGGTAAAATGATGCAAAACATTACAAGCAAGATGACCGATGCTGATATGAAGGCTGTTGCGGAATATATTTCAGGCTTGCATGATTAATTTTAAATTTAGACCTGAATCCGTGAGGTCAAT
>CAZQTJ010000289.1:0-3336 GCA_964596035.1 uncultured Cocleimonas sp.
GTTATTTCATGCTCGTTCCTTAGGCGCTCTTTTTGAAAGGTAATTACCTTAGCTGAGAACTTACAGCCGTTACGATGAACAAAAAAAATGCCCTGACATCAGAAGGGCAGTTTTAACCGTTTTATTTTATTGGAATAATTAAAGGCTTATGCCCTAAGGAAGCAACCGTTGCTTTCCAGTTATTTAGCTTTTTTGCATCAACAGGTCCTGCCATAACACGAAACCATGTTTTTCCTTTAATTTTTCTTTTCTGTACATAAGACCTCATTCCTTTACGCTTTAAACGGCCTTTTGTACGGTTAGCTTGATCACGTTTTCGGTAAGATGCTACTTGTAAGATAAAATCAGCGTTTCCTGTTGCTGCTGTTGCCACCGTTACAGTAGTAGGTTTCTCGTTCTTTGGTTTTTTTGTTGCTTTTTTGGTAGGCGGATTATGAATGGTTTGTACAGGAACATTTAAGTCGGGCAATACTGCGTAATAACTAAAGTTAGGACGTTCGATGACTTCTTCTTCATTAGTTTTATCAACTAAAGAGGCAACCATTATGTTGGCAGGATCAGTTGCATCTTTATCGTCACCAAAAGCTGAACCTACTTTGGGTAGGTCTGTATTTTTTGCGGTTGTTGTGGTTTGTTCGCTGGGTGAGGCATTAGCACTTGTAACACTAGGTACGCCACGGTTAGCAAAATAGTACATTGCTAAACCAACCAATAAGCCCATCATAATGCCTGACATCATCCATAAAAGACCATTGCCAAAACCTGATTGCATTGTTGCTTCTTCTTTAAAATCTACGTACATCGACTCGTACCAATGTTAATGAGTATAAGAAATAACAGCCCAAACTATTTTGTTACTTCTCGAAAGAGCAGAGTTGAACAATCAAAAATATTTCTCTTTTGATTATAAATTTGCCCTAATTATTTATTATTTTTTAGAAATATTAAGTTTGTGAGAAAACCTGTATTTCACTTGCTGATTTTTTAGTCAAAACTATATATTCAGCCTATATTCACCTTTAATATAATTTGTAATGACGACAAAGTCCAATATTATTTTTTAATTTTCTAAAATAATACAATGATTTACAGCATATTTAGAGGATCTACATCAACTGACCATTTAATATTACTAGGCTTTTTATAAACTTGCAGTTTTGTTATTGCAATCGCTAAAGTGCGGTGTAAAGAACTACGGTTACTTGCGTTTATTAATAGCTGACAACGGTAACGATTTGCCCTTTTCTCCATCGGTGATGGTACGGGGCCTAGCAAGGAAACATCGGTTTGTTGATCAAGTGTTGCCGATAGCTCGCTATTTAATTGATGTAAAAAACGTAAACCTTGCTCCTTATCCAAAGCACTGACCCTAATTAATACCTGAAAGCCAAACGGGGGATAATGCCATGTTCTACGTTCAGACAATAATTGTTTTGCAATGTTCAAATAACCTTTGCCTAACAGATTAGTAAGCAGAGGATGTTCAGGTTGTGAGGTTTGCAATAACACACGTCCTTTTTTATCGCCTCTGCCTGCTCGTCCACTCACTTGAATAATCTGCTGTGCTAATTGTTCTTGTGCGCGGTAGTCCATGCTAAACAAGGATTGATCGACATCTAAAATTCCTACTAAGGTTAAATTAGGAAAGTCGTGTCCCTTGGTTAACATTTGTGTGCCGATTAATATCACGGGTTTGCCTTGCCGTACAACTGCTAGTTTACTGTCCAATGAACCTTTGCGACTGGTGGTATCTCGATCAATACGAATGACAGGTGTTTCTGGGAAATGACTGAGCAATACTTGTTCTATCCGTTCAGTCCCTTGCCCTTGTGTGGTAATGCCTGTGTGGTCACAACTTGGACATTTATTAGTAACCGCTTCCTCATAACTACAATGGTGGCAGATCGTTTTTCGTCGGCTTGCATGATAGGTCATATTGACATCACAAGATGGGCACAAGGCATGCCATCCACAACTAGGACAGTACAATACAGGCGCAAAACCACGGCGGTTTAAAAACAACATGGTTTGATTACCTGCATCAATATGTTGTTTGATTTCCTTCATTAATAAAGAGGAAACACCCGCCTCTAAAACAATACCACGAATATCCTGTACCAACATATCAGGGCGACTGCGTGAACCTGGGCGACTATTTAAGCGTAGATAGTGATAGCGTTTACGCTCAACATTTTGCAGCGACTCTAAAGCGGGTGTTGCGCTACCTAAAATAACAGGAATACCAAGGTCAAAGGCGCGCTTTATGGCAAGATCACGACCATGATAACGGAATCCTTCCTGCTGTTTAAAAGACCCATCATGCTCTTCATCGACAATAATAATGCCTAAATTAGCAAGTGGTGAAAAAACCGCAGAACGTGTGCCGATAATAATATCTACTTCTGCCCGTTTAGCCGCTTGCCACGCTAGGGTACGCTCGCCATCGGATAAAGCCGAATGAATAGCAGTCACTTTATACTGCGGAAAGTATTGTTGAAAACGACTAAATAATTGTGGAGTAAGACCAATTTCAGGGACTAATATCAAGGCTTGTTTGCCTGCTTGAAGAATAGCTTCGATGGTGCGTAAATATATTTCTGTTTTGCCACTCCCTGTAATGCCATGAAGAAGCACAGGCTTAATTGTTTCTTCTTGATAGAAAGCGTCAAGCTGTAACAAAACCTCTTGTTGCTCAGTGGTGAGATTTATTTTTTTATCAGGTAGTGGCTTATTTGATAAAAGAGGCAGGGTGGCCGATATTTTCTTGCTAATAATCAGCTCTTTTTTCGCGAGTGTTTTTAATAAATTGCGCCAACTAGCAATGCCCTCACCTTCTAAATGATCTTTAAGCTGTGACTCACTTATCCAGCCGTCATTTTTTATCGTGTTGAGAAACGCCCATAATTGACGTTGTTTATGCGCTCTGCCTAATAATTCATCTGCACGAGCACTCATAGATGAGTTGACTTGCCAAACAACAATCTGCGGCAATGCTTTACCTTTACGCAAAGGAGCAGGGATAGCATTGAAAATAACATCGCCAATCGGGTGATGATAATATTGACTAGCCCAATAAAGTAATGCCAATGAACTTTTTTCAAGCAGTGGCTCGCGATCTAAAACTGCTAGAACCTTGCGTAATTTTTTAAATTCACTTTTATCCGTAATCTCAACAATAATCCCCGTAGTAACACTCCTGCCAAGAGGCACACGCACACGACAACCGATCTGCGCCTGTAAGTCATCAGGGCAACGGTAATCTAACAAGGTATAGAGAGGTCGAGGAACGGCAATACGTAGAATCAATGGGACAAACTCGCTGAGTGTTGATATTCA
>CAZQTJ010000290.1:0-3335 GCA_964596035.1 uncultured Cocleimonas sp.
ATATCGCCATCCTCTATAGTATTGATTCTTCCGCTCAGAGCCCGTTCAGAAAACAAAATCGCATGATAGATAAACCACATCAATGGCTATTAATTCCGCTACAGAATTTACCCTATTGCCAACTTGGCGGCTTGTTGCCACATGAAATATGGCATCGGTGTTTTAAGCTGCCAGTTAATATTCATAGGCCGAGAACCAGTATGTGATACATATTCAACTTCACCGTAATTTACAAAACCCATTGTGCGTCCATAATTATCTTTTGTTTGTTCGCGAACAAATAAAAACAAGCGTTTACCAATCTTTTGATGTTGAATGTAATCCAATCCACGTCCACGATCCGGTCTTGCACTATTTTGCGATTGCCAATGAAAGAGCTTTTCATTTATAGCGTAATCATGGTACATGGTTGTCGGAGAAAACTGTTTTTCGTTTTTATTTAATGTTACAAACATTAGCTCAATGTTTTGTTCTTGGATAACAAATACACCTTCACGGGCTGGCGGTTGTCGTTCAAATGTTGTTGCACCAAAGGCCACTAATATTTGTTCACGGACATAACGCGCATGAAGTCTTAACGGCACATCAGGCAAGGCATCCATCATTTGCTGCTCATGTTTCGTTTGTGCAAGTTGCCAATTTAATACATCCAATAATTCTTCTTTGATGCTAAGCTGGTTCAGTTTAGCAAGGCTCTGCTTAATAGATTCCAACCCAAGTTCTGGTCCTGTTTTCTGCCAAAAATCGTAATGACATATCAACGCATGACGATGAGTAACTTCTGTTATTACAAAGCCAGTTTCACAAAGTTGTTTTAAGAATCTCAAATAGGTACGGTCATCACAGGGTAAAATACGGGTATAGATTGCCTTTTTAAGCATCTTTAGAATATGTTCATCTGATGAACTTTTGTTGATTTTATCTTGCGCTTGTTGAACGAGGTCTGTCCAACACCCTCGTTTATATAACTCATTCAAGTCGAGATGAGGATGTTGTGTTAAGAAGTTAGTCAGCGTTAACGGTAATGTAGAATATTGAGGGTATTGCCTGATCATCGCAATAAGGCGCTTCAATGTCAGTGAAGCCTGACGAATATTACTCAGAATCATTTCTTGAGTTCGCTTTGTCAACTCAATACGACAACCGAGTGGCGCATGAGGAAAGCCTTGTTTTATCTCTTCACTAATCGCTCGGTTACTCTTTCCAACTAATGCTCTAAACTTATTCGCAAAATCATACTCCGGGCGTGAATTGCCAACAAAATCCAATACCGTGCAGCACTCTTTTCCTTCGACCAAACGTAAACCACGCCCTAATTGTTGCAAGAAAATCGTTAAGCTTTCTGTCGGTCTTAAAAATAGCAAAGTATCTACTTCGGGAATATCAATTCCTTCATTAAAAATATCCACTACACAAAGCACATTAATTGAACCTGAGCGAATAGCTTGCTGTTTTTGCTGTCGCTCGTGGCTATTATCACTGGTCAATACATCTGCTTTAATACCTTTTAGCAAAAGTTGTTGTGTCATGTATTGTGCATGCTCTTTGCTCGCGCAGAAGGCTAACGCTTTCATTTTACTTATGTCAGTAATAATCTCTTGTATACTCTGTAAAATTTTGTCAAAGCGCGTTTGGTTGTGGGTATAAAGGTTGGTTAATTGTGCAATATCGTAGCGCCCTCTACTCCATGGAATAGTTCGCAAGTCAGTATCATCGTCAATGCCGAAATACTGGAATGGGCAAAGGTGACGACGGTTAATTGCTTCGGGTAAGCGGATCTCTGCGGCAATTACTCCGCCAAAATCCACTAAAATATCACCGCCATCATGGCGTTCTGGTGTAGCAGTGAGACCTAGCAGTATAGAGGGTGTAAAATGCTCCAGTACTGCTCGATAACTTGTTGCCGCAATATGATGCACCTCATCAATCACAATGTAATCATAAAAGTCGGATGTCAAATTAAGCTGACCAAGCTGATTGTTTAACGATTGAATGGATACAAACAGTTGTCGATAATGATCTGGCGTATGCCCACCAACCCAGAGTTCACCAAAAGTACTATTACGTAACACTCCGCGGTAAGCCGATCTCGCTTGTTTTAATATTTCTTCACGATGTGCCACAAATAGGAAATTTGCATTTGGTTTGGTTTTCACGAAACGGGCAAAATCAAAAGCTGAAATCAGAGTTTTCCCCGTCCCTGTGGCTGCAACCACTAAATTTCGGAAACGCTGATGAACACTGCGCTCAACGGCAAGCTGTTCTAAAATGTCATTTTGATGAGGAAAAGGTGTTAAATCAAAAAAATGAGTTGAACTGTTCTCAAAACCACTTCTCTGCTGATTCAGGGCTTGTTTAAGTTTTTCACTGCTCATCGTGTCACCACTAAAGTACTCAAAATCATGAGATGCCCAGTAGGTTTCAAAAGTACTTATTGACTTATTGATAATATGTGGGATTTCTTGCGAGGTGATTTTCAAATTCCATTCTAAGCCATTGGTTAGAGCTGAATGCGACAGATTGGAGGAACCTATATATCCTGTGTGATAGCCGGTATTGCGCAGAAACAGATAGCTCTTGGCATGTAAACGCTCGCGCTCAGTGTTATAACTTAGCTTGACTTGAGTATTCGTTAAACTAGCTAAATATTCCACCGCTTTAGAGTCAGTTGCTCCCATGTATGATGTGGTAATGATTTTGAGCTCACGACCGCTTGATGTATATTCTTCAAGTTCCTTTCGGAAAATCCGAATCCCTGCCCATTTAATAAATGACACTAACCAGTAAATTTTATCTGCAGATAAAATCTCTCGCTTCAACTCAGATTCAATCGATAATCCAGCATTGCTACCACAAAACAACTCGCTTTGTGTTAAGCCTGTTAAGGGATAGATTTCATTAATGTAATTTTTTAAATCGGCTGAGATAGGGTTTTCTAATTCATACAATGCTGTCAGAATTTTACCTTGACTGGCGAGCAAATTATCTTCGATAAAACCCTTATCTTGAATTTGCGCTTTTAACCAAAGTAGTAATTGATTAGATAGCGTGATTTGCTGTTGAAGTCGATCATCACTGGCAGGCAAAGATTCAATAGCATATTCGAGAATATGTGATAAAAAACGTGATAACCAGATTGACGCTTCATTGCTATTGAGCTCACGTTCGCCAACATAGAACCGCTCTCGGTCAATACGACTGGCGATAAGCTGCGTTATTAACTGTTCATAAATTCCGATTTGTTGCATTAGTTCCCTTTTATTTTAACGAAAGGATTAAATCTTTCCATTCATCATAGGAGTCTTTTTGTCGAGAAATACTGCTTCGTATCTTTG
>CAZQTJ010000291.1:0-3317 GCA_964596035.1 uncultured Cocleimonas sp.
AAAATAATAAACAGCAAAGTGACAATATGCTGCAATGTATACGTTGTGGTGTGTATATCCCAGAAAAACAAGCAATTACACATGGGGATGAAGTCTTTTGCAGTCTAGAGCACGCCAAACAGCACAAAGAGTAGCGCAGGAGCAAGAGGGGTTGCCTGTGTCAGCTTTTTTGTTGGATGAAAATACTTGGAGTCCATTACAACTCTATAGTATTTATCGTTTAATACTGGCGGGAATGCTTGTTGTTATTGGTTTGACAGGACATTCGTTTGCGCAACTTGGTAGCTTTCAACCCGAGTTGTTTGATGCAATATCGTTGATCTATTTATGCGTTGCTTTGATTGGTGTTTTTCTTGTCCATTTTCGTTGGCCAAGTTTTGTCGATCAGGTGTATTTGCATACAGGCATCGATGTTATGTTGTTGCTGATGTTGGTTTATTCTAATGGTGGCTTACATTCAGGTATTGACTTGCTGTTTGCCTTGCCAATTATTTTGGCGAATGTATTAAAACCAGGTCAGAGTTCACTTTTTCTTTCTGCAGTTAGCGTTATTGGTTTGTTGTCAATACAGGTTTATTTACAAAATAAATCCAGTGTAGATTCTTCTCAGTTGACCCATGCTGGCTTATTGACGTTCTTTATTTTGATGGTTTCATGGTTGGCGGGAGACTGGTTGGAAAAAGCGTCTAAAACAGCGGCATTAGCAAAGAAGCGTGGACAGGATATAGCAAGTCTCTCGCAGTTAAATCAATCTATTTTAGATCAATTACAAATGGGTATTTTGGTGGTTGAGCGATCTGGCGTTATTCGTCATATGAATCCTCGGGCATGGGAGATGCTAGGGCAGCCTGCTAGTTGGCGTAGTCAGCCTTTGAAATCTTTAGCGCCAGAGTTAAATATCCATTTGCAACATTGGTTTAAACATACTTGTCCTAAAATTGTGACCTATGACATCAAGCATTGGCAAACGACAGAGTTGAGCTTTCGTTTGTCGCAGCTAGGCTCAAGAAATAAGGGGGCTTCTTTAATTTATTTGGACGATATAACGGAGCAACGTGAGAAACAACAAGAGGTGAAAATGGCCTCTTTAGGGCAGTTGACGGCAAATATAGCGCATGAAATTCGCAACCCTTTAGGGGCTATTAGTCACGCAGCGCAGTTGTTATCAGAGTCTCCAGTGTTGGATAAGGCTGATACGCGTATGGTGCAAATTATTCAATCAAATTCAAAAAGAATGAATGTAACGATTGAGAGTGTATTGAATTTATCACGAAAGAAAAATCCAAAAAAAGAAACGGTGCATTTACATACGTGGTTAAGTGAGTTTGTGCATGATTTTTCTATGCAGTCAGACTTGAAAAATCAACAAGTTAGTTTGTTTGTTGACCCTATTGATGCGGAGGTTAAATTTGATCTGACGCATTTTCATCAGGTGTTGTGGAATCTTTGTCGTAATGCAATAAAGTATGCCTGTGATGATGCTAAAGACTTGGTTTTAGCTATTAATTGTAGTTTAAGAGTGCAAACAAAAACAATGATGCTAAACGTGATTGATAACGGTGTGGGAATAAGCGAAGAGAATCAAGAGCGTTTGTTTGAACCCTTTTTCACTACCAGTAAAACACAAGGGACAGGCTTGGGCTTGTTTATGGCGCGTGAACTGTGCTTAACAAATAATGCGAGTTTGGAATATATTCGACTTCCCGCAGGAGGAAGTTGTTTCAGAGTTATTTTTGCTCATAATAAATAAAAAGAAGATAAAACTATGGCGCAACAACAACGTGTACTAATTATTGATGATGAACCTGATATTTGTGAGCTTTTAGAGATCACACTTTTACGTATGGGCTTAGATACGGCAACAGCAGGGACAGTTAAAGATGCAATGATAAGTATTCAGACCTTTAAACCTGATCTTTGCTTAACGGACATGAAGCTTCCTGATGGCTCAGGCATTGATATAGTACGTTATATCCAGCGAGAGTACTCTCATATTCCCGTCGCAATGATTACCGCTTTTGGTAGCATGGAGGCAGCGGTTGAAGCACTAAAAGCAGGTGCGTATGACTTTGTTTCTAAACCTGTCGATTTAACTAAGTTGAGGGACTTAGTACAGACAGCTTTGAAATTATCAGAAGAAACAGCAAGTGTTAGTGCTAAGCCGACGATAAATACATTGAGTAATCCAATTCTTGGTGAATCTAGCAGTATTGCTGAACTTAAAGCGACTATTACTAAGTTGGCAAGAAGTCAGGCGCCTGTTTTTGTGCATGGAGAATCAGGTAGTGGTAAAGAGCTGGTTGCTAAGCAAATACATGAGCAAAGTCCCCGTGCTAATGCTCCTTTTGTACCTGTTAACTGTGGTGCAATTCCTGAGAATTTAATGGAAAGTGAGTTTTTCGGACATAAAAAGGGTAGTTTTACAGGGGCTATTGAAGATAAAGTTGGTTTATTTCAGGCGGCACATCGAGGTACTTTGTTTTTAGACGAGGTGGCAGATTTGCCGTTGGGTATGCAGGTTAAGCTTCTTCGTGCTATTCAAGAAAAGGCAGTTAAGCCTGTCGGTGGAGTGGAGGAAATTTCTGTCGATATACGTCTTTTAAGTGCGACTCATAAAGATTTGGAGGCAGAAGTTGAAAATGGTCATTTTCGCCAAGATTTATATTATCGCTTAAATGTTATTAAGTTAGATGTTCCTCCATTGAGAGAAAGAGATGCTGATATATTATTATTAGCGGAATATTTTTTAAAGGTAATATCTTCTCGCTGGGATTTACCTGATATTTTACTGTCGAAAACCGCGAGGCAAGCTTTAGTACAATATAACTTTCCAGGGAATGTACGTGAGTTGGAAAATATATTAGAGCGAGCGAGTACGCTCTGTGATAATAATGTCATTCAGTCTAAAGATTTGCAGTTACCTGAAGTTAGTCCTATTATCAAAACAGCCTCTGTCATGCAGGAGAAGCTTTCAGTCCCTGACTGGTCAACTTCTAATGCGCCGTCTTTTAGTCAAGCATCTAATGTGCAGTCCAATGAGAAGGATCTAATTTTACAAGCTTTAGATCAAACGCGTTGGAACCGTACCGCAGCGGCTAAGTTGTTAGGCATGACGTTTCGTCAATTACGTTATCGTATAAAAAAATATGGTTTAGATCAGTCCTTATAAAATCGACTTGTTTTATTGTTAGATATAGAGTGGGAATGCAGTAGTTATACATTTTCGATAATGTAAATCTATAGATTAGCAGGAAGGCTTGTTTAACTTACTGTTAATGGTTTGCTTTTCAGCGTATTCTTTTCTCACTTTATTCTCA
>CAZQTJ010000292.1:0-3291 GCA_964596035.1 uncultured Cocleimonas sp.
CTCAAGCAGTTGATGCAGTATTATTAAATCCTCAGGAAGAAGCAAATGTATTGAATCAAGCTTTAGATGCACAATAAAAATAAGTAACAGCGGAAATCTACTGCTCCATCAAACCAATATTGATGGAGTGCTAGATTGATGCTAAGGCATGAAGCCCAGCAAGCTTTGTTGTGTTGGGTTTCATGCCTCAGCGCCAAGTTACAGAGATCTATTCGCTATTTTTGTAGTTCAAATAGCTTATGCGGTTAATTCTGACTCATTAAGGCATTACTTCATGATATACCTAAAACCCCTTTATATTGCACTTTCATCTCTTCTAAAACGCCAGAATAAAAGGCATCTGTATCGATCATGCCAAACTTCTTTTGATGAGCTAAACTGAGCTGATCAAAATTCAGTAGCTTATAAATATTAACCCATTCACTACCCACTTTTAGAGAAAGTTCAGGGTTTATCAAATAGTTATCAGGCATAACACGATAAAATAACTTCAATCCTTGAGGTGTTTCAGTATACATTCTGTGTGTTGATAATACTTCGCCAACAAAGCGCTCATCGTAGAGTTTTTCCGTTATTAGAGTTGGAGGGAAGTTCCTTAGAGCTTCGATAATATCTTGTGGTGTAAAGCCTCCGCCCGTAAAAATCATTTTCTGCGGTACAACCTCATAAAATAAAGCCATCATTAAATTTATAATAAAAAACTCACAGGAATGTCGGTCTAATTTTAGGTGTTGTTCATTGATGCGAAAATGCAAGCTATCAGGAGATAAGGCAAAGAAGGAGGGAGTGAGTTTTTTATGGGCATACGCTTGATCTTTCCAAGCGAGGAAAAGTGCAATTTGAAATGCATTATGACCCTTGTTATTTGTTAGGCTTTTGTCTGCATTTTTGCTTATTAATAAATGAATAAGCTTAGTGTTTCCATATTGCGTGGCAATCATCAAAGGGGTTTGGTTAAATGTATTACGAAAATTTATACCATGTCGATGAGTGAGTTGAATAATGGCGTTTAGATTTTTGCTTTGGTAGTTCATAAAATATTTTTTATGTAGCAAAGCAATCCCCTTTTCAGGATTTTCAGCAGGTTTAAAGCCTATTTGAATGAGCGCGTTTTTATAAAAATGGTCGTCGTAAACTAAAGCATACTCAAATAATGCCAGTTTAGCTTTGCGCTGTTGCTCTGTCAGAGCTTGGTGCTGTAGCTCTTTAATAGTGGTCGTATCATAAATAGGCCAATCAGGTGTTTTTTCATGTAATATTTTTTGTCGTATTGAATTAGCTTGCTGTTGTTTTCCCTGTCCTTCTAATTTTTGTAGCTCTTGTTGCCATTCATGTGTTGATGATTTTTGTTCTTTTAGAGAAAGTGGTTGCTGGCTAATACCGAGGTCAAGTAATTGGAATATTTTATGAGTAGCTTGTGTTTCAACCCAGTAAATATTACGAATAGCACGAGTCAGTGCAACGTATAGAGCGTTAATATGAAACTTATAAGCTTCGACTGATTTGTCTGTTTTGTCTTTATTGCGCGAATAAAAAATATCCTGAGAAAGGTCTTGTGCGTTAATATTCTTACATATTTGTTGATAGCGCGATTCATTCGGACTAATAAAATTAAACAGAATAATATTTTCATACTCTAAGCCTTTAGCTTCTTGAATGGTAAAAATAAGCGGAGTATCAAATAATTTCCGAGCCGATTTTTTAAAAGATTCATCAATAACAATAACGGCGTATCGAGTGGTATTTTTGGTTTTTGTATTCAGGTCGCTGGTAATTTTGTCGGTGTTACGCAGTAAAGTAACTTCTCCTTTTATATCGCTGTTTGGAGACATTAGATAATGGCTTTCTTTGTCAAGGGATCCAAAACTCAGTGTTTTAAGCTTAAGAACATTATTTGCAAGCTGTATGACATGGGGCGAATTACGATAATTGCTGTGTAAGGTGTGGATTAATTTTTTGCTTTGCTGATCCTGGTTGAAAAATAAGCTTTTAATTTTTGCCCACGAAAAAAAATTGGGATGAACCACTTGATTAGCATCACCGCAGAATAAAAAATGAAGCGGGTTGCGTAAAGTGCTAACAATAAGATCTATTTGAATATTGGTGAAATCTTGAATCTCATCAATGATAACAGCATCGTATTTTTTTTGGGTGTTAGCCAGATAGCGATGGCAAACGAGGTTAATGTCATAATAGCCTGCCTCTTTTAGAAAACCTAAGTAGCGTTGAAATAGATCATATGCAGCATTTTTCTCGTGAGATAAAAAAATAGATTGCTTAACGCCTAATGCTAAATAGTCCTTTCTACTTAAAAATCCTTGACCAGTATTTCTTCTATCTTTATTTGATAATCCGCTAATAACCCCCCTAAACTCTTCAAATAATTTATACCCATCTTTAATAGTGCTACTTTGGACAATACGCTCAAACCAACGCCGAAAAATATTTGCGTCAACCGCTTTTCCCTGAGGAATTTGAATACTCTCAATGAATTCCTCAAAACTCAAAAAATGCAACTGCTGATTTTTATTTTGATAGCGGTTGGACTGATAAATATTTTTAGAAGACTCGACAAGATAAGGGGATTGGCTGATATATAAAATATCCCCCTGTATTTTTTTCATTTTTTCTAAAATTAAGCTTGTCTTCCCACTGCCTGCGGAGCCAATGATAATTAAAGGTAAGGTTTTTTGAAAAATGTTCGACTGGGCTTTGTCAAAAGAAATAGCTTTGTCTAGAAGATTAACCTGTGTGTTTTCTTTATTTATAAAAGAGATTGTTTGTGCCGATATTTCACTGAGACCATTAATGGGTTGGGGAATGAGGTTTTCATCCACTTTTACTCCGCGCCGCAAAAAACGAGATTTTTCATAGCAGTGGTTTCGAATGTGTTCGAGAATTAGAGCGTAGGTGCTTTCTTTATATCGGTAAATTGAAAAAAGTAAGCGATCGGTGCGATTGAGCCGAGCACGATATAAATTGTCGCCCACTTTTTTTACATCAGCAGAGCGTAAATTATCCTGCTCAAGGTATTGGCAAACCTTTTTAAAACCATGAACCTTTGTGTCATCAAAATCACTATAAAGAAGTATTTTCATTTAAGTAAGCCAGTGTCTACGTGCGATTAAATTATATCTTTTCAGGGAAGGAAGGAGGGAGCTTAGATTGAATCTAAAGATGTGACCTTAAAGTTGGCAGTCAAATATCTCAAGCTTAGGAATGAGCACGAAATAAGCTCCCGATCTTATAACGCAGAATTTTTATTTCAGATAGGATGATCTCATAACTTAG
>CAZQTJ010000293.1:0-3285 GCA_964596035.1 uncultured Cocleimonas sp.
GGGTAACACCGCACCTACCGCTAACTCTCAAAGTGTTACGAGCAATAAAAATACGTCCATCAATATTATATTGACGGGTGATGATATTGATGGGGATAGTCTGACTTTTATTACACCTAGTAATAGCGCCCAAGGAGGAAACTTAACAAACTCACCACAAGGATCAAAAAATATAAGCTACCAACCGCCTCAAGATTTTGTGGGAACCGATAGTTTTACCTTTACCGTTAATGATGGCAGTTTATCTTCATCAGAAGCAACGGTTACTATCATCGTCAATAATGTAACTAATCAGTCACCTATTGCAAAAAATGACTCTTTTAATGTAACTCCTCCAAATCAAAGTCTACCTCTTCAGTCTTTACATGCAAATGTGTTAGCTGACAATGGCAATGGGGAAGACTCTGATCCAGACGGTGATTCTCTTTCAGTATCTCTAGGAACAGCCCCTCAGTTTGGAACATTAAATTTAGATGCTAATGGAGACTTTACCTATATACCAAATCAAACATATGACCCACAAATAGGAGATAGCTTCACTTATACTCTCTCTGACGGTAATAGTGAGTCAGATGATGATGTTGGCACAGTAACTATTATTGGTGCATTTGGTATAGATGGTTCAATAGATGGCCCAACTGGTAATTAAACAAATGAGCTTAAAAAAAATTAATTTATTACCGGTTGTATTATTTTTTTCAAGCAATGTTTTTGCCACTGATAATATAACGCAACTCCAACAGCTTGTCTCAAAAGCCAACTACCAACAAGCATGGCAACAAGCCCAGCGTTTAGTTAAGGCTAATGAAGGCGACCCGCGTTTTGATTATCTCTATGGTATCAGTGCCCTTGAGACGGCGCATTACGATAAGGCGGTGTTTGCTTTAGAGCGGGTTATTATTAATAAACCAAATCTTCTACGCCCACGTCTTGAGCTGGCAAGAGCGTATCTAAAAGTCAATAACGATCAAGCGGCATTACGGGAGTTTAAACAGGTATTAAGCCTTAAGCCACCTGCAACCGTACAACGCAATATAAACCGCTATATTCAAGCAATGAGCAAAGACTCTAAAAATAACAAAAAATGGATATTGGATGGTTTACTGACATTAGCAGCAGGTTATGACGCTAATGCTAATTTTGGTGCAAATACTGCTAACTTTGATGTGCCTGTGTTTGGCTCCGTTATTCTTAAAGACGAGTCTTTAAAACAGGACTCGCCTTTTATAGAAGTTGGCGCGCAATTAAATTATCGTTACGTCTTGTCCGATGCGCAGAGTGTGTTCTTAAATACCCGCGTCGGTCATAAACACTTTAGCAAAGCGAAAAAATTTGATCTCTCTAATCTAAATATTCAAGGCGGTAGTCTTTTTAGTGTTGGTAAGTTGCAATATCAATTTTCCTTGCGCCATCAGACATTACGCCTTAATAAGCAGACATTTAGTAACACACTGGGTTTAGAAGGTGGAATTGCTCGCGAATTATCTGACGATAGCCTTATTGCTAGCAGTTTGTCTGTCGAGAATTATGATCATAAAAAACAAAATTTACGAGACGCGCGACGTTATCAGGCTTCAGCTCGATATGGCTTTAGCAAAGGCAATGTCAATCATCAAATTGAAATCTTAGCGGGCACAGAAACACCAAAGCACAAGGCTGGTAAATATCATACACGCAACAGTATGGGCATTGCTTACACTGTAAGACGAGCATGGAACGCACAGCACTCTTCTTCTGTTAGTGCGCAACTACAAAGATATACACACCGTGATAAAGACCCTATTTACAATGTTAAACGTAAAGATAAACGTTGGTTGTTAAAAATAGGACATTCTGTTGTTTTAAGTAAGAAGTTATCGGCATTTGCAGATGTGGGATACATTAAAAACACAAGCAATCTTGGTCTATATAAAACAAATAAAACATTTGCGCGCGTTGGTATTAACTACCAATTTTAAGGGAGATACAGAGTGAAATATAAAGTAATAAAGTACAGTTTACTTGGTGTGCTAGTGTTTAGTGTCTCACCTAATGTCGTGACAGCCGCTGAGAAAGCATTAGGTAAAACCATTTTGGCACGAGGTAACATCACCGCAGACCGCGATAATGCGCGTCAAGCACTCAAACGTCGTAGCCCTGTCTTTAAGCAGGATATATTACGTTCAGGAGCTAACGCTCGTGCGCAGTTTCGCATGGTTGATAATGCGCTGATAAATTTACAAGAAAACTCTGTCCTACGCTTACGAGAATACGAGCTAAAGTCAGCGAGCGGCAAAGGAAGCGTCGTCATGGAGCTTATATCGGGTGGCTTACGTACTATCACAGGGGCTATTGGCAAGCAAAATAAAAAGGATTACCAGTTACGCACGCCATTAGCAACTATTGGTATTCGTGGCACGATGTATGAAGTTGAAATGGCGCGAGAAGGTATGTATGTAGGGGTATGGAAGGGAGATATAGATGTGCATTCTTACTCAGGGCAATGTGATATTACTTTAGGTAGACATGCCAGTAATCGTTTTGCTTTAGTGACTAACAATGGAGCTTGTCAATTCCTAGCAAATGTTCCAGAGGTTTTTCGTGAAGGTCATAGCTCCAAAGCAAATGTAACATTAGAACAAACAGGTGTATCTATCACGCCTTTATTAGCACACCCACAGAAAAAATCTCCGTTTCGGAGTTTTACGGTAGGGCGAGGCAAAAGAACGTTAACACAAGGTCAAACGGATACAATTTCAAACGCTAACCCTGTTATTTCTACCAATAGTGGTGTGCTAAGCTCAACAGCTAAGACGACTGATTTTGCTCAAAATATCGGAGGTTATCCTGTCAGTTGGGGGCGTTGGAATCAATATGATGTGAGTACAGATGTTGGTGGCGTAGCAACACCTCAGAATGATAAAAATGGTTTGCTTTGGTCAAGCTATAAACCATCCTCTAGCAGTGTAATTGCAAGTCGAGTCGGTGTCGCTAGTTACTCAAATACGATCGACAGTCTTGCTAATAGCACTATGGGCAAAGTTTCTAATGTCTCTGTCAATATGGATGTAGATTTTGGAAGTGGGCAAGTAAACAATGGTACGATTTCTGCGCGCGTGCCAGATCATACTTGGATTGGTGTTTTTGATGGCAAGGTATCAGGTGGCAAATTGTCCTTAGGTTTTAAAGGTGGTGCATTGGTTAATGCGCGTACAGGCGAGGCTTCAAATGCCACTGGGGATATTGCAGGGGATTTTGTGGGTGATAATGCAAAAGCCATTACGGGTGCTTTCAGTATGGTTGATG
>CAZQTJ010000294.1:0-3258 GCA_964596035.1 uncultured Cocleimonas sp.
TTATAGAGCAAGACGACCATTAGTCATTTATAACTGTCTTTTTTTTAACTTAATCGGGAAGTTATGGTCTTTTTCATTAAGAGTTAGTACTTTTTATAGAAGTATAACTTGTTCATCCCCATCAGCCCAAACCCAAGGCAATTAACATGCGTTATTGGATATTAATAGCAATCAGTTCTTTATTATTTTCTGTGGCGACCACAGCGGAAGTATTTAGCTGGAAAGATGCGCAAGGCACAGTGCATTATGGCGACTCTCCGCCTGAATCTGCACACGCTAAAGCAGTGACTCTACCACAGCTCACGGTAGTAAAAGATTACGGCAAATTATATAAGCCCGTCTTAACCGCAGAAGAAAGAGGCGTGAAAAAGAAGACAAATAAAGAAAAAAGTCCCTACAAGACCTTCACTATCCTAGCACCAAAAAATAAACAAGCTATCCGCGCGAATGATGGTGATGTAACGGTGATGCTGTCGTTTAAGCCAAAATTATTACCCAAGCACACGCTCAGCGTATACCTCGACGGTAAAAAAATGGCAGAGGGCGGTTTACGCATGGTAAATCTGACCAATTTAGACCGTGGAGAGCATAAAGTTTATGCAATTATTAATGAGAAAAATGGCAAAAAGATTAAAAAAATAGCAAAAAGCAAAGAGATTACGTTTACCGTTATTCGTCGATAAGTGCATCTTTATTAATTTTTCTCGCGTAGAAATAGAGCATTATAAAATAAGGTAAATAACATGACACACCAAGCAGTTACCGCCATTAATGAGTCCGAGACAATCACAACGCCATTAAACGAAACAAAGTTTGCCAAAGAAATAACAATTAATCGTATTGCCTGCCCATTGCATGTGCTTGAGTTGAAACAAGGCTTAAAGGATATAGCGGAAGGGTCGGTATTGAAGGTGAACACAACAGATTATGTTCTGCCCGAATTACTAGCTGCCGCCAGACAGGTTGCAAGTGTGGCTTATCGCGGTGATGATGGTGTTTTATTTGTTATAAAGTAGGTGGATATAATAAGGGATTAAGCTAAATCACACATTTAACCCATCACCGATTTATTATTACTCAGTCCCTAATCAAAAATACTGTTCAGCCGAAACATGCCCCGCTTTATGGCGCAAGTGCCTATCCATATCCCTCTGCTCTTTTAATATTTTCTTACTGTCATTCAACATGCCACTATTACCACATAGCATAATATGCGAATGGTCACGGCTAATGTCTAAATCTGCTTGCTTTTCTAACTGCTTGCTTTCAATCAAATATGGAATACGCCCAGATAAACTACCCGCGTGATCTTCACGACTAACAATAGAAATAAACTGAAATTGATCGGGATGATCTTCTCGAAAACGCTGAATTAACTCGCTATACACCAACTCTTTCGCTAGCGGCACAGCATGTACTAAAATAACTTTCTCAAAGCGTTGCCACACAGCATCTTCTTTAAGAATTGATAAATAAGGGCCTAAACCCGTACCCGTTGCCAGCATCCACAAATGCTTGGCATCGGGGACTTCATCCAAGGTAAAAAAGCCCACCGCAGGTTGTGATATTTCGAGCGTGTCACCTGCTTGTAATGCACCTAATGCGGTCGAAACTCTGCCATCAGGCACAATATTAAAATAGATTTCCGCATCGGGTTCATGCGGCGCATTCACTAAAGAATAAGACTTTGCCACAGGCTCGCCATCAATTATCACCTGTAAACGCACAAACTGACCTGCCACAAAAGGCTGAAGATCAGCCTTGAGTTTCAGTGAAAACAATCGCTCAGTCCATTGATAGTTTTCAATAACCGTTGCGGGGATAAAAGAGGAAGCCATGATAATTATCCCTAATTACTTCGATTCAGGCGTAAAACCGTCGATTTTAGAAGGACCATCGCCAAAGAAAAACTTATCCATTTCCTCTTCCAAAAACTTACGATCTTTCGCGTTAATTGGGCTTAAACGATACTCATTCATCAACATGGTTTGATGTTGTACCCAGCTTTTCCACGCCTCTTCCGAAACGGCATCAAAAATGCGTTGTCCCAAATCACCAGGGTAAGTAGGGCGCTCTAATCCTGGTGCTTCTTTACCTAGTTTTATGCAGTTGACCATACGTGTCATCGTGTTATTCCTATAAAATATAAAATACTAATAAATTTTACCGTAGCTCGTATTCTATTACTTACTTACGAACTACGCAGTTAGAGCGTCTAACAACTTCTGTACAGGCGTTGCTAAACCCCCCTCAAATTCTGCATGAATGTTATACCAGAGGCTGTGCTCATCCTCCATCACACCTGCTATTAATGGGGACTCTAGCGCAATAATTAAAGGCTGAATATGCAAGCGAAAATGACTAAACACATGCGTAAAAGGCGCAAGTTGCTGCGATGCTAAGGTGTCTAGCTGCTGTGTTTGTAAATAATCATCCAAATCTTGTTGCGTATCAAACTGCGGAAAGCACCATAAACCACCCCAAATTCCCGTAGGCGGGCGCTTTTGCATAAACACTTGCTGCTGAGGCGTTTGCAATATCAACATAATCGTTTGTTTTTCGGGAATCAGCTGTTTCTTTTTAGGGGTAGGATAATCGCCCATATTGCCCTGCGCGTAAGCAACACAATCAGTTTGCAGAGGGCAATCATTGCAACGGGGTTTACTGCGAGTGCAAAGAGTAGCGCCTAAATCCATCATCGCTTGAGTATAATCTCGATGACGAGTTTCAGGCAGATGTTGCTCTGCTAAACCCCATAACTGCTTTAAAATCGCCGCTTTTCCCGTCCAGCCCTCCACCGCATGAAAGCGCGTTAGTACCCGTTTTACATTGCCATCCAAAATTGCATGAGACTGCTCAAAAGCAAGCGACAAAATAGCCGCCGCCGTCGAGCGACCCACTCCCGCAAGCGACTCCATTGCCTCACGGTTATCAGGAAAATCCCCCGCAAAATCATCACACACCTGCTTAGCCGCCTTATGCAAATTACGCGCCCGCGCATAATAACCCAAGCCCGACCAGAGTTTTAATACCTCGTCTTCAGGCGCATTCGCTAACGCCTCAAGCGTAGGAAACTGCTCAGTAAATGCCTCAAAATACGGAATCACCGTTTTAACTTGCGTTTGTTGCAACATCACCTCAGAAAGCCACACGCGGTAAGGACTAATATCATGCTGCCACGGTAAATTTTTACGACCGTGTTGATCGTACCAGTTTAAAACCCGTAAAGAGAAATCACTCATTCACTTATCCTTATTG
>CAZQTJ010000295.1:0-3249 GCA_964596035.1 uncultured Cocleimonas sp.
ACGGTTATTTTTAGTGCGCATGGTGTTGCTCGTAGTGTGCAGGAGAACGCCAAGCAACGTGGTCTCAAGGTGTTTGATGCCACCTGCCCATTAGTCACTAAAGTCCACATGGAGGTTTTACGCTATAGTCGTGACGGACGTGAGGCGGTTTTAATTGGCCATAAAGGACACCCTGAGGTGATTGGCACAATGGGACAGTATGATACTTCTTATGGTGGCGAAATTTACCGTGTTGATTCTCCCGCAGAGGTGGCTTTATTGTCGGTGAAAAATCCTGATAAATTAGCTTTTGTCACACAAACAACGCTCTCGGTTGATGACAGTATTATTGTTATTGATGCGCTACGTGAACGCTTTCCTAGTATTAAAGGTCCTAAAAAAGATGATATTTGCTACGCCACCCAAAATCGTCAAGATGCCTTAAAAACGCTCTCGGCAGAGTGTGACCTTGTGTTGGTGGTTGGCTCGCCAAATAGCTCGAACTCAAATCGTTTACGTGAGATTGCGGACAAACGTAATATCCCTGCTTATCTTATTGATGGCGCGGATGATATTGATCCTAAATGGTTAGAAGGTAAACAGCGTATTGGTCTTACCGCAGGTGCATCTGCCCCCGAAATACTGGTCAAACAAGTCACCGACCGTCTAAGTGAGCTAGGCGCAGAAGTCATGCCTGATGATCGTGGCATTATCGAAAATGTTACGTTTGTTTTACCCAAAGAATTACGTGATATAAAGCAGGCATAAGCCACAATGGATAATCTCTTTTTCCTCACCATTGGTTTTATCTTTTTAGGGGCGTTAATTACCAATTTAACCCAATGGCGTAAGCGTGATCGTGTGTTAAAGGATGTTGATGGTTTTAATACCACGATAGAAATGCAAGACTGTAAAAAAATCTGGGGGAAAACCAATATTTATTCCAACGGTATGGAACTACACTTCTCGCGCGAAGTGCTAAATTCCAGTGGCAATCCCATTAACTCCTACATTCTTTATCGTGATGATATTGACAATATCCGCGCCATTTATCGTTATCAAAACGAGCTATCTGAAAAGAATATCGCTTTACGCAAAAAAGAAATTGCAGATACCTGTAAGCCCCGTTTATGGATACATTTTAAACGGCGCATGGGCGTTTTTTTTAACACCTTTAATGATGCCATTGGTGAAGCCCTCAACGTCTTTCTTGCGCGCATGAAAGGCGGTGGAAATAATATGGTGTTTAAGACGCAAGGAAATTATCTTAAAAAAATGGGGACAACCGCGCTTTCCGTTGTCGGCAATGCCTACGACCCTTTGTTGGAGCGATATGTCAATCAGCGCGTGGTTGTACAGTTAAATGATGGTAAAAAAGAAGAGTATTGTGGCTTTCTCAAGGAATATTCATCCGCGTGGATGTCGGTACTCGACTGTGAGCTAACACAAACCACGCACATTGCTTTAGATGATATGGAGCGACTCGCCTTACTGCGCGATATGGATTTTTCTTACCTTCTTTATGAAGCTGATGAAGGCAGTTATGAGCTAGAAGTTGTTATCCAATATTTTGGCATATACCCTTTAGAACTTATTTCCGTCGATGGCGACGATAAAGAAAACAACTATCATCACCCTATTAATAAAATCCTAAAAAACAAACAATCTATCTCCTTTACCCTTAGCAATTTACCCCTTGATAGCTTTAAACATCTCGCCGAAGACCTGCTACCTTTAGAGTTTGAAATGATCGCAGCACGACGACGCGAAGGAGAGCCACCCGAAAGTAATACTATTTATCAAAGCATTTTACCCAACTTCACGCTTGAGTATAAATACACCAGCATTGGCGACGTTTATCTACCGCGTACCCTCGCTGTTTTGCGTCACGCATCCTCTTAGGTTTAAGGTTATGGATACTCTGCTACACGATATTTCACTTACATGGATTATTGCTTTAATGATGGTAGGCTTTGCCGCAGGCTATATTGATGCGGTAGCAGGTGGCGGTGGTATGTTACAACTTCCTGCCTTGCTGTTTGTTGGCGTACCCCCCGTTTCTGCTTTGGCTACCAATAAAATAGTGGGTTTTACAGGCACATTATTAGCCGTTATAAAATACACTGTAGAAAAGAAAGTCTATTGGAAACTGGTCTTCTACGCCGCCATACCCTGCTTAATAGCCGCCTACTTGGGCAGCCGCGCCGCCATGCTACTCAATGCTGAGCTATTAACATGGATGATGTTATTGTGCATTCCTATCGCACTTTTTTTTGTGCTAAGAAAAAACCAAGATCATAAAAAAACTAATGTCATCGACAGCCCCAGTAAAACCATCGCCACAATAGCTCCAATTGGTTTTTACGATGGCTTACTAGGCCCTGGCACAGGCAGCTATATGGCGATTGTGATTCATCGTTTTTTAAAGCACGACTTTTTAACCGCCACCGCCAGCGTCAAACCACTTAATCTGCTCACTAATCTTGGCGCTGCCATTGCTTTTTTAATAGCAGGAAAAGTCATCTGGATAATTGCACTACCGATGGCTTGCTCTAGCGCCCTTGGTGGGTGGTTAGGAGGGAAATCGGCGATTACAGGCGGAGAAGACTTCATCCGTAAAGTATTAATTAGCGTATTAGTTTTTATGTTATTGGCAAATATTGCTAAAATGATTTTCTAAAAAAAGCTAAAGGTAGCCCCATGAAAATAGCGCTCTTTCTTATCAGTCTATTCTTAATCAGTAACTTGCACGCTGAAACGGCCGACGTATTAAAGGTAGTCAGCAAACAAGCCGATGATAAAACATGGACATTTGAAGTCACGGTAAAACACGCCGACACGGGTTGGAAGGATTATGCTAATGGCTGGGATATTGTGTTACCCGACGGCACGAGTCTAAAATTATCTGAAAAAGATAAATTTACCCGCACTTTATGGCATCCCCACGTCAATGAGCAACCTTTTACACGCTCACAAAGTGGCTTAATCATTCCCGATGATATTAAAGAAGTAACCGTAAAAGCGCATACCACGGTTGATGGTTGGGGTGGCAAGGAAGTGAAGGTCAGTCTCAAAAATATCAGACCCACTCGCTAAAAAATACTGTTAACGCCACAAAGAAGAAAATATGAAATTTACAGAAATGACAGATAAAGAAATCCTTAATATTGTTGAACCCATTATGGATAATCTAATGGATGCCTCAACAGAAATAAATCATAAAAAGCATACCAGAGACTTTAGTGATAGATTAAAAGCAATCGTTACAAA
>CAZQTJ010000296.1:0-3244 GCA_964596035.1 uncultured Cocleimonas sp.
TTTTATTGTGAGCAGTATTCTTTTGCTCTAATTCGCACAGATTAACATAATTTGCATTTAAGGTATCGGCTAGCTGTTTTGCTTTGCCTAGTTTTATTGCAGATGTTTCGCTATCTAATACGTGTATTTCTGTTGTAACAAAATGGTTTATTTTTAAATGATCTAACTTGTCTCGACTGCGACCATCCGTTATCAAAAATATTTTTTGTTGTTCAAATGCATTAGACACTTTTCTTTTGGCAAGATAAGCTTGAATTTCAAATAAGGCATCACCCAACGGAGTGCCACCTCCTGCTTGGATTGATGCTAATATTTTATCAATATGATAGGGCGTTTTGCTTGCTTTTATCAACCACTCAAGCTTTTGATTACCAAAACATAATAATGCGATCATTTCGCGTTGTTGATAAAAATATTCACTGAGAGATTTTACCACAGCCTTTGCTTGACTTAATTGCTCTCCAATCAGTGTAGAGCCAGAGGTATCTAGGGCAATAATATTTAAGATGGGGGTGGATTTACGTTGATGATGATATTGAAGGGTGGATAACTTAGCGCGGTTATCAGGGTGAATCAGGGTTGCTTGCCAATTAATACGTTGAGTCGCTTTATGATGACCTGAACTATTTGTTTTTTGCCCCAGTTTATTGTTTGTTTTGCTGTTTGACCTTAATGGGGCGTTAAATTTTAGTGTTTTTTTTTCTGTTCTCTCGGAGTTTGATTTTTTGTCGTAAATTGATGCGGATCGAGTTGACGCGCTAGCCCTATTGTCACCTCTTCAGTGGGCATTGTCCCCCAGTCTCCTTGCGAGGATTGCTCCTTGGACTTGCCTTGTTTGTCAGTAGACTCGCTATGCGATGGATTGTGAGAGGGGGGATTCTGTTCTGCGGTATTTTGTTGTGAGTTTTGAGAGGGGGATTGTCGGCGATGCGCTAACACTAAATCCGCCACCGCATCAACGTCTTCTTTTCTCATATTTTTTCCGCCCCGCATCGCCGCCTGCGCTCTAGCTGCTCGAAATAACGATAAATCGGCGCGCACTCCTTCTACTTCCGCTTGTAAGCAACGTTGGGCAATATCCATTTTAATATCATCGGAAGCGACAACACGCTTTAAGGTATGGTTAGCATGGCGCACTAATTGCTTGGTCGCATTTTGACGATCTGCGTATGTTTTATAAAAAGTAATGGGGTCATTTTCAAACGCTAGGCGTGACTCAACAATCTTTAAACGATCATCTAAATTAGGGTTTTCGCTAATATCGACAAATAAACCAAAACGATCTAATAACTGTGGGCGTAATGCGCCTTCTTCAGGATTCATTGAACCGATTAAAATAAACTGAGCATCGTGCTGATGCGAGATGCCATCACGCTCAACATAATTAATGCCTGATGCGCTCACGTCGAGTAATAGATCAATGATATGGTCGGGGAGTAGATTGATTTCATCGACATAAAGCACGCCTTGATGGGCTTTTGAAAATAGACCTGGGGAAAATGTTGCCTTGTTATTTTGTAATACTTGCTCGATATTGAGAGAGCCTAATAAACGATCCTCACTAACCCCTAAAGGGCAGTTAACAAACGGTTTATTATCCAAAAGATCCGCCAAGCTACGGGCTAAGGTTGACTTTGCTGTACCGCGATTACCACTAACAAGTACGCCGCCTAAGCTAGGGTCACTCGCAGACAGTAGTAATGCTTTTTTCAGCTTATCTTGTCCGATAACGGCAGAGAAGGGATATTGAGGCTTTGGAGGTTTAGACATTGTTGTATTATAGCTTAATCTTAACGATTAAGATGGCACAAAAAAGCACCTGCGAGAGGTGCTTTTTATTGTGCGATTTTTATCAGTCGAACTTACTTGGCATTGCTAACCATATAATCAACCGCTGCTTTTACTTCATCATCAGATAAAGAGAACTTACCACCTTTAGGAGGCATCGCACCTTTACCTTTTAGCGCTGAGTTATAAAGGGCATCCATTCCTGTTGCAATACGAGGTGCCCATAGTTCTTTGTTGCCAAATAATGGAGAACCAGCCACGCCTGTTGCGTGACAAGCAAAACAAGTTGACTTATAAACGGCTTCACCATCTGCTTTAGGTGCTGCTGCAACTTTTTCTTCTACAGGTGGCGTAGTGGGTGTAGCCACTGGAGCAGGTGCAGCAACAGCTTTTTCAGGCTTCGCTTCTGCTTTTTCTGGAGCAGCAGGAGCATTAGGTTCTGCTGGCGTTGTTGGCTTCGCAGGTTGGTCAATGTCTGTATCTGCTTGAGTTGGAGCCTCTGTTTTTGGCGCAACATCCGCCGTTGCTTTAGTAGACTTAGCTTCTAGTGGGCTTGGCTTTGTTGGAGTAGCGGGCGTTGCTGGTTTTTCAGGTTGAGCGACTGGCGCAGGTTGAACTGGCGCAGTTGGTTTTTCAGCAGAAGCCTCGCCCGCTTTTGCTGGCGCAGAGTCAGCTGCTGTATCCGCAAGATCAAAGCCTGCTTCTTTGGTCATATAAAGAATGGCTGCTTTTAATTCTTCATCCGATATGGTTGGGTCACCACCTCTAGGAGGCATCGAACCTTTACCATTGGTAGCAGAATTAATTAGTGCAGGTAAACCATTCGCAATACGAGGCGCCCATTGGTCTTTAGATCCAAACTTAGGCGCACCTAAAACACCTGTAGTATGACAACTGGTACAAACTGCTTTAAATATTTCATCACCTTTACGAGGAACTTTTGCAATAGATTTATCAACAGCCGTTACATTTCCAAGAGGCTTCAAGCTTGCGTCTGCAATAGCCATTTCACGTGAGTTATCTTCAGCACCTTTTACGGTATTGCGTACAATAGTGCTATATAAATTCGATGCTAATACAAAAACAGTCGTTCCTAAAATAGCAAGACCTATTAGTAAGGCAATAGGTGCAAAAGGGTCTTTCTTTGGTTGATGAGCCATGGTTTATCTCCTAATTCACCTCTTACTAAAATAATGACAGAGGCACTAAATTGTCTAAAATTATTGCGGGATTATATGCGAAAACTCTTATAGACTCTACACCTATAAAGGGTGGGTTTTAGAGTATGCAAGAAACACACTTTATATGAAGGATATTTCTAGTAATTTTTAGGTTCAATACGTTGTCCTATGAGTTACAATCTACTCAAAATATATAGCACCCGTAGCTCAGCTGGATAGAGTGTCGGCCTCCGAAGCCGAAGGTCATGCGTTCGAATCGCATCGGGTGCGCCATT
>CAZQTJ010000297.1:0-3190 GCA_964596035.1 uncultured Cocleimonas sp.
CTAAAGCCAAGATTAGTATCCATTTCATCATCTAATCTTTTTTTACGAGCGGCACTTCGTGCTAAAACAGCAGGGTCAAACCATGAGCCTCCTTTAGTAACATACCAAGGGTTTGATGATATGACATTGTTGCTGCCATCGCGGTTGTTGTTTATATGAGAATCTTTCCATTGTGTGCTAGTGAATTCCCAGACATTACCATGGACTTCGTGTAATCCCCAGCTATTTGCGGGCTTGCTACCAACTGGAATTGCTTTTGGCATTGGGAAACATTTAGGGATAAACCATCTCTTTTTTTGTCGTGCCTCTTCGTAGGGAGCGGTAGAATCAAAGTGGACTTCTTTACAACTTGTGGTTTCACCAAAATGAAAGGCGGTGCTTGTTCCTGCTCGTGCAGAGTATTCCCATTCTGCTTCAGTCGGTAGTCTATAAACTTCACCTGTTTGCTCGCTAAGCCACTTTAAGTACAGTTGCATATCAGCTAAGCGGATGTTCATAACAGGCTCTTTTCCTTTTGCCCATAATAATTCTGGACGCAGATGCCACTCGGTATCCTTGCGAAATATTTCAAAATCATCAGCTGTTATTGTGTAGCGTCCGATAGCGAATGGCTTCTTTATCTGAATATAGTGCTGGGGATATTCTTCTTTATAATGTCCAAATTCATCATTGTTAGAACCCATTTCAAACAAACCTGTAGGTATTACCGCCATTTCTGGGGCAAGCTCGCCAAGTTTCATTTTATCAGAAAAGTGGCACGGCAGATTTAGCTCTGAGCTTGTTCTTTTCTGTAGCTCAACGATTTCTTGTGTTGATAAATCATGCAAGTGGGGTGTTTTATATTTAATCTGACTATCCATAAGTTAGCTTTTGTTTATTAGTTTTTTCTAATGCCTAGTATAAAGCTAATATATAAACTATCAAACACTGAGGATAAGATTAACCATTTGTCGTTTAATTATTAAACTAACTAAAAAATATTTTTCATTTGTATATACTGTCCGTAGAAGTTTCTACACCACCTACATGGTTAATTAGAGATTTCTTAAGTAGAGACTGTGCAACCAATAGGTCTTCAATATTAGTTGTACTTGACCCCAATAATTGTTGTCAAACATATTAAAAATAACAGATTTGACAGGAATGATTGTAAATACTTCTTTTCATGAAATTACCGTGAAAAATCATGGTAATGGAAATTTCATTTACTTATTTTTATTTATTAAGGTTGCCATTAAATAAAGCGAACCTTAGAGGTATTGTCAAACATGAGACCTTATCCCTATCAATCACAGCATGGATTTAACATGTTGGAATCTATGATAGCAACGCTGATTATTTCTGTTGGTTTATTAGGTGTTGCAGGTATGCAAATGATAGCAATGAAAGGAGCAAATCATGCCTTTCAGCAGGGTAAAGCTAGTGACCTAATGAAAGGTTTGTTGGAACGGATGCGATCTAATTCAGACGGTGTTTATGCAGGAAATTATAATATAGCATCTAGTAAAAACTATAAATGTAGCACTGTTTTGGCTAAAAATTGCGAAGATGGGACGACGGTATGTACTGCCGATAATTTAGCTAAAAGTGATTTATACCGTACGATTTGTGGTGCAGGTGGCTTAAAGACCTCTTTATTGAATAGTTCGCTTTCTATTTCCTGTCAAGGTGGTGCTGGTACATGTGCTTCAGGAATTAATTTTAAGATTAATTGGAATGAGCGAGTTTTAGGAAGCGAGGGGAGCGGAAATAAAACGATACCTCGTGAAATAAATCTCGATACGGTAATAGCAGAATGAATATAAAACCACAACAAACAGGATTCTCTCTAATTGAAATGATGATTGCTACGGTGCTAGGTTTAATGTTGACGATAGGCACAGCAAGTATTTATTTTAGTTCGCAGAAATCATCGATAGCGCGAAGCCAATATACAGCAATTGAAGATAATGGGCGCTCTGCCTTGGAAGTATTAACACAAATTATTGAGCATACAGGGTACTCATCAACGAGATCAACACCACTAGATGAGCGCTTTATTAGCACTGCTGTAACTGCAGCTAACTGTGGTGCGGGTAAGAAAAATGTGTTGGACCCATCATTATTTAGCGTTGTGTCTAATGGTGCAGCAGGCGCTTCTGACTCAATAGGCGTTATATACATTGGTGATGCTAATTTAAACAGAGACTGTTCAGGAGAACAACTCCCAGTAGCTTGCCAAACAGGTGGTGTTGGTGCAATGGAGTCCTCTAAAATTTATAATTATTTCTCAGTTGGAGTCAATGGAACGGGAACACCTGTTTTAAATTGCGCAGGATCAAATAGTACAGCCACTGTAGAAATAGCAGAGGGAGTAGAGAACCTTCAAGTGCTTTATGGTGTAGATAATAATAGTGATAACCGTGTTGACCAATATGTAAACGCGGATGATGTGACTTCGTGGAATAACGTGATCAGCGTCCAGCTAGCTGTTTTAGTGCGCTCTTTGCGTCATCTAAAAGCTAAGGCAGAAGCCAAGACATATAATTTATTAGATAACGTTGCCATTAAAACAAATGACAAATACCAGCGCGCTGTTTTTACAACAATAGTGCGTCTCAGAAATGTTCAGTTGTAGTTTTAGAAAGCCTTTAATAAAGTAGTCTTCGATTTAAATATGATGAAAAAAATAATAAAGCGTAAAGATGATAGCAGTGGTAGCGATTTTGTTAGCTTTCAGAAAAAGCAACAAGGCGCTGTTTTAATCTGGTCTGTTGTTATATTGATGATATTGACAATGGTGGGTATCAGCGCAGTCAAAATGTCTGGAATTAGCACACAAATAACAGGTAACTCCATTTTTTCAATGTTGGTTTTTCAAGGTGCAGAGTCTTCTTTAGGCAAGACAGCTAAAATTCACTATATCAAAATGGCAATTGAGAAATTGCCAAGTAAAGCAATCGATGTTTCTGCTTCAGACTTACCCGATGAAAATGCATCCAAAGGAAAGTTAAAGTCACAAGTGAATGTAGCATGGAAGGGATACCAAGACTGCCCGATAAATTCATCTGCCTATTCAAGTATCCAAAAATGTCATTATTTTGACATAGAAGCTCGAACAACTTTAAGTGGCACAGGAGCAAAAACCAGACATGTATTAGGTGTAGCTAAACCAGGCCCTGAAACGGGGGTTACGTGGACAAATTAATAA
>CAZQTJ010000298.1:0-3187 GCA_964596035.1 uncultured Cocleimonas sp.
TTCCATTCCTCTATAATCGGCAACTATGTTTAAACCTTTAGAATTATTTATCGGCCTTCGTTACACGCGTTCGAAACACAAGAACCATTATATTTCATTTATCTCTCTCGCATCTATGTTGGGTATTACCATCGGAGTGATTGTTCTGATAACCGTGTTATCTATTATGAACGGTTTTGAAAAAGAGCTACGCATGAGAATTTTGGGGATGGTGGCGCATGTAACGGTAACAGGCTCTGACGGCTTGCTTCCCGACTGGGATTTACATCAACTTGCCTTGCAAACGGAGGACGATGTTGCAGGCGCTGCGCCTTATGTTGAGCAACAAGTGATGCTTAGCGCAAATGGCGAAGTGCGTGGGGTGCAAATACAAGGTATTTTGCCTGATTACCAAGCTGCAGTGAGCGATGTGAGTCAACATATGGTAGACGGTGATTTAGATAATCTAAGCGCTCGTGGATATGGTATTGCTATCGGTGTTGAATTGGCGGGTGCTTTGGGTGTTTTTGTAGGAGATAAACTAACGGTTATTACCCCGCAAGCGAAGGTGACTCCCGCAGGCGTTATTCCTCGTATGAAGCGTTTTACCGTCGTCGCAGTGTATAAAATGAATATTCGTGACTACGATAGTAGCACCGCTTTTATCCATATGGATGATGCGGCGCGTTTATTTAAAACCAGAAAAAAAGTCACAGGCATACGCTTAAAACTTCATAACTTATTTGATGCGCAACGTGTTGCCTATAATTTACAGGAACAATTAGGTGATAAGTTTAAGGTAGCCGATTGGGGGCGGGACAATAAAACATTCTTTAAAGCCATTAAAATGGAAAAAATAATGATGTTTTTTGTGTTGTTGCTGATTGTGTTAGTCGCCGTGTTTAACTTGGTCTCTTCATTGGTGATGGTGGTTAATGCTAAGCAAGCTGATATTGCCATCTTGCGAACGCTTGGTATGCCAGCTTCGCAAGTAAAACGTATTTTTATGATTCAAGGTAGTTTGGTTGGTCTTATCGGCGCGATAACAGGCGCTATTCTAGGTGTTCTTTTAGCCAAAAATTTAGATGTGTTAATCCCTGGGCTGGAGTCCCTTATTGGTCGAAAAATCTTCCCAGAAGATGTGTTTTATATTTCAACCATTCCTTCCGATTTGCAAATGAATGACGTATGGCTCGTCACCATTGCAACCATTGTCCTTGCCGTTGTCGCAACCTTGTATCCTGCAACGCGTGCGGCAAAAGTGCAGCCTGCTGATTCTTTGAGGTATGAGTAATGATAATACGTTGTTATTTTGGCTCGCAGAGGGAGGTGTCTTAGCATGTTTCAACCTATCGAGTTATTTATTGGATTACGCTACACTAAAGCGCGTCGCCAGAGTCATTTTGTCTCCTTTATTTCCTTTTCCTCCATGCTGGGTATTGCGCTCGGGGTGATGGTTTTGATTGTCGTGCTATCGGTGATGAATGGTTTTGAATCAGCCATGAGGGATCGTATTTTAGGAATGTTATCGCATGTAACCGTTTCAGAAACTGACGCGAAGATCGAAAATTGGCAGCAACGACGAGAACAGATGTTACAGCGTGACCATGTGGTATCTGCCGCTCCTTTTGTTGAGCGCCAAGTAATGTTAAACGCTTCGGGAAAAGTACAAGGCACTTTATTGGAAGGTGTGCTACCAGAAGAAGAAGGAGCGGTTAGTAATGTCTCTAAAATGATGGTAAAAGGCAGTTTTGACGATTTGATCGCAGGTAAGAATAACATCATATTAGGTGTGAAATTAGCCGAGGCGCTTAACGTAGATGTCGGTGATTCGGTTGTTTTATTAACGCCTAATGCTGACTCTTTAACGTCGGGTGAGTTGCCGTTGTTGCGTGAATTTAATGTAACGGGGATGTTCCGCGTCGATTTACAGCAATATGACAAAACCACTGCCTATGTGCATATGCAAGACGCGGTTGACCTATTTGAATTGGGTGATCAGGTCACAGGTTTACGTGTACAGTTAGATGATTTATATAAATCAGCAGAAGTTGCCCAAGAGATCGCCGAGACAAGGCAAGGTGACGTTTGGGTGAGCGATTGGACAAAGCAAAATACAACCTTCTTCAAGGCAATTCAGCTACAAAAAACCATGATGTTTTTTATATTAGGTATGATTATAGCGGTGGCTGCTTTTAATTTAGTCTCCACCTTAGTGATGGTGGTGACCGATAAAGAATCTGATATTGCGATTTTTAGAACGTTAGGTTTAACGCCAATGTCCGTGATGAAAGTCTTTATGGTACAAGGTACGTTGATTGGATTTATCGGCGTATGTCTTGGTGTATTTTTAGGTGTGCTATTAGCCGTTAATATCGGTACGATTTTGCCGTGGTTAGAGTCGCTACTTAATACACGCTTTATTTCTGCCGATGTTTATGGCATCAGCGAGATAGAGTCAAATGTAAAATGGTTGGATGTTTTGGTAATAGCGGTTAGCGCACTTATTCTTTCTATGTTGGCAACTATTTACCCCGCTTGGAAGGCATCTAAAACACATCCCGCAGAAGCTTTAAGGTATGAGTAAGAATATGGCAACTGAACAAACAATTATCTCTTGTAAGAATATCAGTAAGTTTTTTAACGACGGCAAACTGAATGTTGAAGTATTAAAAGGCGTTAATCTATCGGTAAAAGCGGGAGAGAAACTAGCCATAGTGGGTAGTTCGGGAAGTGGTAAAAGTACCTTATTGCATATTCTAGGAGGTTTAGATTTGCCTTCGCAGGGTGAAGTTAATATCTTAGGTAATAATATTGCCAAGCTTACTGATGCTGATCGCGGTATTTTGCGTAATCGTTCGATTGGTTTTATCTATCAGTTTCATCATCTGTTGCCAGAATTTACCGCGTTAGAAAATGTATCCATGCCATTATTAATTCGTGGTGTCGATGTAAAAACAGCTCAACAGAATGCCGAGATAATGTTAGATAGAGTAGGGCTTAAGGAGCGAATGAGTCATAAACCTGGGCAACTATCAGGTGGCGAAAGACAACGTGCTGCGATAGCAAGAGCGTTAGTAACAAGACCTAAAGTGATAATGGCAGATGAGCCGACAGGTAATTTAGATCAACGCACTGCTTTGAAAGTGTTTGAGCTAATGCAAGAGCTGAATGATGATCTGAAAACGGCTTTTATTATTGTGACGCA
>CAZQTJ010000299.1:0-3180 GCA_964596035.1 uncultured Cocleimonas sp.
CCTACTTACTTTTACGCTTGCGTGGACGAAAAATATTAGCCTGATCGGCATCGTATAAATAGGAGGTATCAAATTCATTAGGGTTTATCACTCCCCCGACTAAAATTAAAGCGGTACGGGTAATTTTATTTTCGCGCACTAAATCAACAATCGTTTCCAGTGTCCCTTCGACCTTCATTTGATCTTCCCAGCCTGTTTTATAGCAAACTGCCACAGGGCATTCTTTACCATAGTGGGGAATAAGTTCTGCGACGATTTTATGAATACGCATGACACCTAGGTGGATGGCTAGAGTGGCTTTATGGGCAGCGAGGGAAGATAAGTCTTCACCTGCTGGCATGGAGGTTTTACCTGCATAGCGGGTATAGATGACGGTTTGGGCAATATCGGGCAGGGTTAGCTCTCGCTTTAACCATGCGGCGGATGCGCTAACAGCGGTTACGCCAGGAATGACTTCGTAGTGAATACTTAATTCATCCAAACGGCGCATTTGCTCGCCTGTTGCGCCATAGATTGAAGGGTCTCCCGAATGTACGCGTGCTACATCTTTGCCTTCTTTATCGGCTTGTTGGATGTACTCAATTATTTGCTCAAGGTGTAATGACGCGGTATCCACAATTAACGCGTCTTTACGTGCCTCGGCTAAGATTGGCTCAGGAACGAGAGAGCCTGCATAGAGAATCACGGGGCATTCACAAATCAGTCGTTGTGCTTTTACGGTGATAAGTTCAGGGTCGCCAGGACCTGCGCCAATAAAATAAACCGTCATAATTTTTTCCCATAGCCTCGTGGCGTGTAGACCCACTGTTTTTGTGCTGTTTCAATGCGCTTTGATTCGCTGTTGCCAACCATTACCAATGTCAACATATCAACCTGTTGTATATCAAGTTTAGCCAGTGTGGTATGTGTTATCGTTTCGTTTGCTCGGCTGAGGTTTTTCCCCAGCATAACGGGTGTATTTTCAGGGCGATAATGTAATAAAATCTGCTTGGCTTTTTCTAGTTGCCAATCCCGTTTGCGTGAGACAGGGTTATAAAAAGCGATGACAAAATCACCATCCCCTGCTGCATTTAAACGTTTTTCGATGACTTCCCACGGGGTTAATAAATCGGATAATGAAATAGTGCAAAAGTCATGCGCGATGGGTGCGCCACTACGACTAGCTAGGGCTTGAATAGCAGAAATACCAGGAATGACTTCGATAATGACATCCTGCCATTGAGGATTTTTAGCACTTTCATCGGCATTATCCAGTAATTCAAATACTAAGGTTGCCATTGCATAAATGCCAATATCACCGCTAGAAATTAAGGCTGTTTTTTTACCATCAGCAGCTAAATTCAAGGCTAAACGAGCGCGCTCAATTTCTTCACCTAGCGGTAATTCATAGCGTTGTTTATTGCTAATTAAATCACCCAATAAATCCAAATAAAGACCATAGGCGACGAGATGTTCCGCTTGTTCTAACGCCTTGCGCGCTAGTGGGGGAAAATAGCCAATATCACCTGGCCCCGAACTGAGTAAATAGAGTGTTGTCACAAAGAAATCACCTGTAGAAAACCAGTTTGCAAGGTAGCTTATCGGTAAAGGTGATACAAGTTTTAAGTCGGACTTGTTAGAATCATCCGCAAATTTAAGTAGGCAATTAAGAATGACGGTAGAAATGAATAACAAAAAAACAGAAAGTGATCATAACGATATGGTGGCGGCAATCGATTTAGGGTCAAACAGCTTTCATATGATCGTCGCACGCATGGATGGTCAGGGCGGTTTTACGATGCTAGACCAAATGAAAGAAATGGTGCGCTTGCGTGGTGGTTTAAGTAAAGAGGGGCGTTTAAGTGAGGAGAAGCAGTTAGAAGCCTTGGCTTGCTTACGTCGATTTGGGGATCGTATCAAACATTTCTTGCCTGAAAATGTTCGTATTGCAGGCACAAATACCCTGCGTAGTATGAAAGATTCTCACGCTTTTCTCGATCAAGCAAACGCAGCGTTAGGGCATGAGATAGAAATTATTTCAGGACATGAAGAGGCGAGAATCGTTTATCTTGGTGTATCGCATACCTTATCTAATGATTTTGGCAAGCAGTTAGTGATTGATATAGGCGGTGGTAGTACCGAATTTATTATTGGCAAGGAGTTTGAACCTATTGATCTTGAAAGTTTAAACATGGGGTCGGTGAGTGCGACACAACGATTTTTTGCTAATGGCAAGCTCACAGAAAACAACTGGAAACAAGCCAATACGGCGCTACGTTTAGAAATTATGCCTATCCAGTCAGCATTTTGTACTGGTCATTGGGAACGTGCCATTGGCTCATCAGGCACGATCAAAGCAACGCGTAAAATCATCCAAGAATTACAGCTCGAAAAATTTGGCATCTCATTGTATGCCTTGCATCAAATTCGAGACCGTTTAATTGCGGCTAAAACCATCGACAATATTCATCTTGCTGGTTTAGTGACAGAGCGTATTCCTGTTTATGCAGGTGGTCTTGCGGTATTAATTGCGGTGTTTGAAGCATTGAAAATCAAGTCGATGACAGTTTCTGACGGTGCTTTACGCGAAGGTTTGCTTTACGACTTAATGGGGAGAATTCAGCATGAAGACGTGCGAAGTCGTAGCGTTGAAGAGTTAGTGCAGCGCTTTAATATTGACAACGATCAAGCTCAACGCGTTAAACAAACCGCCGTATATTTATTTTCTCAAGTATATAAAGCGTGGGATTTACCCAAAAAATCGCAAACACTCCTCGCATGGGCGGCTGACTTACACGAAATTGGCATGTCGATCACTCACAGTAAATATCATCTACACGGCGCATACATACTTGATTATGTTGATATGTCGGGCTTCTCGCGCAAAGAACAACACTGGCTTTCGGTGATGGTGCAAACACATCGGCGTAAACTAAAATATGATGTGTTTGATGGTTTGCCTCGTGCTGAAAAGCGCATAGTAAAACGTCTGAGTATTCTCTTACGATTGTCTGTATTGCTACATCGCTCACGTATAGCGCAAGAGATACTCATTAAAGCGACTGCTTCTAGTGCTTATTTAAAGTTATCATGTAATAAAGAAGTTTTGGCAACACGACAGCTATTATTAGCCGACTTAGAACGAGAGAAAGAGTGGTTAGACAAGGTTAATATAGAACTAAGCTTTTAGGCTACTCTAAG
>CAZQTJ010000300.1:0-3145 GCA_964596035.1 uncultured Cocleimonas sp.
AGAAGGATTAAAATGCCCCTAGAAGAAACAGCCGAACTCATAAAAAACCTCTATTGGATAACTCTCATTGCCGTATTAGTGTCATCAGCTTCTGGCGTATTAAAAGCAGGTTCAAAACAGTTTGATTTATTTGGTGTCATTATAATAGCCATCGCAACAGGCTTAGGTGGCGGCTCTCTTCGAGATATATTGCTAGACAGAGATGTCTTTTGGATACACGATCAGGTGTTTTTTATTGCCTCGGTTAGTAGCGCATTCATCATTTTTTTGATCGCACGATTGATTATCATTCCCCAAAAGTTCTTTTTAATTGCCGATGCTGCGGGGCTTGCGACCTTTGGCATCGCAGGCACATTGGTGTCACTGGTAGCAGGCGCACCGCCTTTAGTTGCCTCTTTTATGGGAGTAATGACAGGAACAATGGGCGGTATTATCCGCGACGTACTTTGTAATGATGAACCTGTCGTCTTTAGAAGTCCCTTATACGCTACCGTTTCGTGGATAGGCTCTTTGGTATTTCTAGGATTGATGTCTATCAATATTGATACCACCATCTCCGCCATTGTCGCAGGCTTAGGTATCTTTATCGCGCGGTTAATCGCTATTTATTATGATATTAGCCTGCCTAAATTTCGTTTTAAGTCTTAGGAACATGTGCAGAATAACCTCCCTACTTATAAGTAGGGAGGTTATTTCATACACACTCCTAAAACCGCACCCCTAACACCTCAGCTTGCAGTCCTCGTATTTGGAACATTAACTGTATCGGTGGTCCTGTGTAGCGATTCAGGTTTTCGATAAATAATTGTTCGAAAGTTCCTACTTCGGCTATATCAGCATCTTGTTGCTTCAACAATAACTTACGTCCACCACGGCTATCAATGGCATAAATACGGAAAAATGATCCTGCTTGACGACTGATGTTGTGAAATTTCCAGCTTACATTTAATTCGTTTTTATTACCTGCCACTAAACGAATGGGAGGAGAAATAACTTTATCGCCGTCTATTGTCCAGCCACGAATCCCCGCTCCAAAAATAGCGGCATTGCGGTTAACTGGCTGTGCATTATTACGAGATGCAGGAGGTGGCGCTAAAGATTCTGCAATCGTTGATAATGCAACTTGTGGCGGAGGTGCTGCAACGACAGGCGCGGCAATAGGTGCTCTTGCTGCGGGCGTGGCTATCGGCGCTCTCGCGACAGGCATTGGCGGTGGCGCAGGTCTTGTGGGTGGAATATAGCGTGGCGCTGGAGCACCGAGGTATTGCATCAGCGCGGCATACTTTGGCGTTGAAGGCTCACCAGTGTGATCTAACATCGAGAAGAAGTTTTTCTTAGATAATTCTCCGATGCCGTAAAAGTGCATTAATAAGCCACCACCGTGTTGCGCCCAACCACTTAAATAGCGTTGATAAGCGCTTTGCATACGCGGATCTTTCTGCGCTCGCATAAACATATTAAGAACTGCGGGGTCTTTAACCGTATGCGGCGGATCGTAGCGAATTAAATGCTGACCTGCCTCATAAGCGAGTAATTCCAAGCCATATTTATCCGCTAATTTTTTATTTTGATCGACGTATTGTCCTAAGGTTAAAGCAATGGCTCCGCCAGGATGACCTTTTTTCAACACGCCTCCCTGCTCTATTTCTTGGAATAGGCGTTGCATACCGCCATCACGATCGTGCGTCCATTGCTTTACTTCGGGACGATGCTCCAAACGGGCAATATAATCACCAAAGTAAGGCCCTATCGCAAAGGCATCAACATATTTGCCACAACCACCTGCTTCTTTCCATAGTGGGCAGTCGAGTGTTTCTTTACCGACCCATGTGACGGCCGATTGCGCGGATAAAACACACTTTACACGGTTACGCTGATTGCCAAATTCTTGTTTCCAGATATTACACATTTCCACAGTGCGCTTGGCGTACCAATTGGTTGCCATGGCAACGCGACGTTGATAGGGTGGCTTGTTTTTGTATGGAAAATGCCATAATTTATCGGCTTTACGTGCGGCATAGGTTGTTCCTGGAAAAATGGTATTCCACATTTCATTGGAGTATTCGAGATACACTTTCTGCTTAGGACGTAAACGATTTTTTACCATGCGCGCATACTGACGCATATAATCATCACTGGCTTTATAAGGCACACTTAGCCACGGTGTCGCGTTAATAGCATTGGCTAAGTCGATCATGCGTTCGGCTGGTACGCCTTTGTCGCCTGAATAATGTGCAGAGCTAGGCACTGAGCGTTGATACCATTCCGTTGCATCATTCCCTCGGGTGTTTGACCACGTCATAAAACGCAACGCCTGCATGGGTGCTAGGCGACGAATATAGTCTGGGTTGAAAACTTGACGTTTGTAATTATGCTCGTTTCGCTTTGGCACAACATGAATTTCGCGGATATAGTTTTGCGGATTTGTTGCGGTAATACTGAGGCGTAGATTTCGCTTGGGTGATAACAAGTCGAATTCTAAATGACCTGCGGCATTCACCACTACTTTTAAGTCTCCTGTTACTTTTATGGTGCCTTGACCTTTGTATAGCACCACGTAACGCCCTAAAGGAAAGTGCTTAGGTAATACCCATGTACTAGAAACACTGGTGAAAACAGGGCTTTGCTGAGGTGTGGGTAGAGACTTCACCCAGCCGTTAGCATCGAGGTCTAGTAGTTTTTGTTCGCGTGTATTAAAAGAGTTTTGACGGGTGCAATCGGGGTCGATTGCGCGTCCGCCCTGCCAATCAAATTCACAAGAGGTAAACCAACCACGTGATATTTTGAAAATATCGGTAAAGGGTACAGAAGAGGTTAGTTTATCGAGACTACCCACATTGGTTCCTAAACGTGGGTTCGAACTGTATTTAGCTGACGCTGTTGATGTCATTAGCAATAAGCAACAACAAAAAACGATTAGCTTGCTTAGACCGTGCTTCTCCCTCAATTGATGATAGCCAAACCCTAACATTACTCTCTCCTTGAAATATAACGAACTGCATATAGTAACATTAGATAATAAAACACACTAAATTAATAAGATAGTCCATTGGGTAATTGGGTAACTTCTCATAACTAGCAGGCATCTTCAAAGTCAATGAATTGAACTGTTTGATAAATAGTCTTGTTGGGCTTCGTACCTCAG
>CAZQTJ010000301.1:0-3131 GCA_964596035.1 uncultured Cocleimonas sp.
ATGTGGGGCGCATTATATACATCAACCCAAACCCGTCAATGCTTTATTTGAATATTTTTAATTTATATTTCTCGCCAGCCAAAACCACCGCTTTGGGACGCTAATAACATCCACTCTTTTTCACACCCTAACGCTTCACACAGAGCATCATTTGCATATTCCATACGATTGTTTTTTTCACTAATGTGCATACCGATAAGATGCTTTAACTTTGATTGATCTAGTTTTTTTAACAAGGTAGAGGATTGCTTGTTATCTAGATGACCATAATTACCCGCCACTCTAACTTTTAACTTATAAGGATAACTACCTTGCATCAGCATAGTTTCGTCATAGTTGCACTCCAGCATTAGCGCATCCAATGATTGCAAAGTTTCTATGATATAAGGAGTTTCGCTACCTGTATCCGTTAATATCCCCAGCCTTGCAGCACCATCACTGAAAACGAACTGACATGGCTCTCGTGCATCATGCGGAACGGTAAAGGGCTGAATATGAAGACCATCTATCTCAAATGGTTTATTAGGATCAATATACTGAATGGAAGTATACCTATTATCACGACAACCTTGATAAGTACCAAACGTCATATAAACAGGAAGATTATATTTTCGAGAGAGTCGCCCTACGCCACTAACATGATCAGAATGTTCATGCGTTACTAAGATAGCTTTGATAGAACTTAACTCAGAACCATCAAGTTGGGCTAACCGTTTTTCAGTTTCCACAACAGAAAAACCGCAATCTAATAAAACTCTCGTTTTCTCAGACTCAATGATAGTGGCATTTCCCTTACTACCGCTTCCTAAAGAAGCAAACCTCAACATATTATTTGCAGACGGCTATCTATCAAATTCTTGTTTTAATCGAGAAAGAATTTTTTGTGATTGAGATGCTGATAGCGGCACACCTTCTTCATCCATTATTTTTATTTCCGCCAAACGCCCAACATCACGAATGTGAATTTGATACCCACTTCCTTTGACTAAGAAGGTTTGTTTACCTTTAAACAGACGAGAAAAAAAGCCACCTGTACTTTCTACCGATTCATCACCACTATAAAGCACACTATAAATACCCTGTGATTGCTTTCGAGACTCCACACTTAAACCCATGCGTTCCAGCATTATCCCTGTGCGCACCCATGCTTTATTATAGGCTTCATGAACCTGCAGTATAGGAAGACCATCTTCAGTAACAAGAGATACTAAACTCGATGTTTGTGATGCATCCGACTCATTAGTATTTTTAGTTGCACTATATTTATCACCTTGCAAAAAAGCTTGCAAACGATTGAGCATCTCTGCTTCTAATTCATGCTTTGGCGGACGAAGCTCCCACCCTACTCCTGTTTCAGTGACAATTTTTTCAGAGCCTTTATGCGTAAGATAAATGCGCGTCTTATTTGCAGAAGGTCTCTCCACTCTAATTCTAAATTGATCCCTCGTCCCCGCGTCAAAGGTACTTTGCAAAACCTTACCTAAAGCTTGTCGCAGCCAGTCCATCGGCAAACCAGCTTTATTTTCAGCCCACTCTGTTTCCATTATTCCTATGCGTGGCTCATCTCTAACCACATTCACCCCCAAAGAACGCCAAAAATCGCGAATTTGAGGCCACAAACTATTTGCTGTCGCATCAACATCCAGCCAACGTATATTACCATTACCACCTATATGCATGTTTTTTGCTTGAGGTAAAACATTAATATTACGACCTGAGCCAGTGGGTTGACCTTGCATTGAGGAAGCAGTAACACTCCCTGAAACTGGCATTACAAAGGCATGATCAAATTCTGGCGATGTTAAGTCGGGAGGGAACTCAAGTGACTTAATTGAACTGCTATTTTTATAATTAATATTACTCTTAGTATCTGCAAACTTATCCACAGCAGCACACCCAGATAATAAAACTATAACTGAACTGACAACAATCACATTTTTCATATTATTTAAGCCTTAAATTATCCTGATTCCCGATAAAACCACCAGCCTTTAGTGATTTACTCCTGCCACTTTCATCGCTTCTAGCAACTCTGCATGATACTCATCTGCAAAAGGAGTTAAAGGCAAACGAATTCCTTTGCTACCAAAGCCCATTTTATGCATAGCCCATTTCACAGGAATCGGGTTAGCCTCCAAAAAGAGCTTAGTATGCAAGTCCATTAAAGGCTTGTTAATAGCCTCCGCTTTAGCACGATCTCCTGCCAAAGCCGCCTCGCACATATCATGCATTGCCTGTGGCACAACATTTGCAGTAACAGAAATATTCCCTTTACCGCCTAGAAGTATCAATTCCATTGCAGTTGCATCGTCGCCACTAAGCACATCTATCTGATCACCACAAAGGCTTAAAGTTTCCTTTGCTCTTGCTAGATCACCAGTCGCTTCTTTAATTGCTACGATATTGTCAATACCTGCTAAACGAGCCGTTGTTTCTGGTAATAAATCACAAGCAGTACGCCCTGGTACATTATACAACACTTGAGGTATCGCTACCTTTTCAGCAATAAGCTTATAGTGCTGATAAAGCCCTTCCTGCGTAGGCTTATTATAGTAAGGCGTTACCAATAAACAAGCATCTGCACCATCTTGTTTCGCCGCTGCCGTTAATTCCAATGCTTCTGCTGTATTATTAGAGCCTGTACCCGCCATCACAGGTATTTTACCCTTCACTAATTCAACCACACGTTTAACAACATGACGATGCTCTTTATGAGACAACGTTGCCGACTCACCTGTCGTCCCCATTGCCACAATAACATCCGTTTGATTCTGCAAATGGAAATCAACTAAAGCCTCTAGCGCTTCTTCATCGACACTACCATCACCTGTCATCGGAGTGATCAGAGCCACCATACTTCCACGTAACATTAAATTCTCCACTCATATTATTTTCAGACAAACCTAGAAAACCGTTCTAGGAGCTTGCCCGAGAACAGTGAGCCTACTGCGGAAAAGCTGAATTTGGCTACATTTTCCCTCAATTTTCGTTAAATAGAATGACTATTCTCCTTAAATTGATGAAAAATCTAGATCAAATCAGCTTTCCCTCGCTACGGTTCATATTCTCAGACAAGCTCCTAGGTGATTACCTCAACAGCACAAAAACTGTCGATGATTCTACTCTCCCCG
>CAZQTJ010000302.1:0-3130 GCA_964596035.1 uncultured Cocleimonas sp.
TCCTAATCACCCTCTTTTATTATCAATAATAAGCCTGACCTATAAGACTATCAAAGTGATTAAAAATTTGACCTAAGACAGAATATATTTTTTTATTTCCGCTATGATTAACCTTAAACTAAGGTTGGGGGAACCTCTAAATAAGCTATGAAGGAATAATTTGAATCCTGAATCTCAACTTATTTCGCCCAAGGTTTTTAGAGATTTCGCACAGGTATAAAAAACCATCTATCTATAATTTAGATGGGTACTTTATGCGCCATGATATATTTATGCCAATATTTAAAATAGGCTATAAAAATCATATAAACTCAATATATCGCCTGCTTTATAATCACAAATAAAAAAGGGAGATTGCTATGAAGTTACATTATTACGATGGCAGTGAAAAAACAGTTACTATTGCTGACAAAGAAGTTCCATACCCCGATGGTCGCCTTATCGTATCCCGAACAAATACAGCAGGCATATTAACTCACTGCAATCAATCCTTTGTAGATATGTCAGGTTACACCGAAGAAGAGTTAATTGGGCAAAATCATTACATTCTACGCCACCCTGATATGCCCGCAGCAGCATTCAAAGATTTATGGGACACCATAAAAAAAGGTGAAAAGTGGCAGGGATATGTAAAAAATCTACGTAAAGACGGTCTATATTATTGGGTAAAGGCAACCGTCATCCCAAATGTACGCAAAGGTAAAATTATCGGCTACACCTCTGTTCGTCGTAAACCCTCAAGAAAAATGGTCGATAAATATATTTCTCTTTATGCAGAGATGTTGAGCAAAGAAAAGGAAGAGACATCATGCCCCATGTGCTAACTGTGAGCCCAGACTTTACACCTAAACATATTGCAGGTTGGTATATTTTCAACACTTGGTTACAACTGCAAACTGACCTACCTATTCACTTGAAACTTTACGATAGCTTTACAGAACAACGGGATGCTATTGCTGATGATACGATTGATCTCATTTACGCTAACCCTTACGATGCCGCAATGCTAGTACGAGAAAAAGATTTCACCGCTTTAGTCGCCCCTCTCGGCAAGGCAGATGAAACTATTATCGCTTGCAATAAACATTATCCCATTACAAATATTGAAGACTTACAAGAGAATTTAAATATTGTCACCACTGACGACCCTGATGTTCATTTAATGGGAATGATGTTGCTAGAACCTGCTGATCTCAATGCTGACAATACCAACATTCAAGAAATGAGTAACTATGTATTGGTTGCCAAACAATTATTACAAAATAAAGCGGATATAGGATTCTTTTTAAAAGATGCTTATAACGATTTATCAAACCTAATAAAAGATGACTTAAATATACTCATTAACAGTGAAATACAGATTATACGTCATGTTTTATTAGCCAGCCCGAAGCTATCAAAGCATCATAATAAAATAAAAAACATCCTCATCGAAATGAGTAACGATGCTAAAGGAGCTAGTGTGCTTACTTCTATGGGACTTTCTGGATGGGAGGATCAAACCCAAGAAGATACCGAATTTATGATTGACCTCATGGGCGCATTATAAACTATTTAAAATTTTTAAGATCCTCACAACGCGCATCCTACGAGCATAGAAAACAATGTGTAAAACGATATATGAAAGATGCCACAAAATGTTAGATTTATTGCGTCCCCTACTTAGGACTCAGGATTTAATGAGGCGCATAGTCACTCTACGCAACGATCTGAGATCATTCAAGCTGGGACAAAAAGACAAGTTAAAGTTCGGTATGTTATTTAATCCTGAGTCCTTAATTATCTTTAGACATTTTGAAAAGGATGAAAGCTCATCTTTCATCCTTTTCAAAAGCTTCAACGCAGACTACTTCCTCTTCCTAACCGTAAATCTCTGATTAACGGTAGACAACCAGATAACCTGCCTATTTCCCAAGACAAACTTGGAATCACTTACCATCACCTCTTGATAAGATTTTTTGTAGGAAATTGAGACTACAACCTAAATCCGTAAAACTAATCTGGACATAAGGACAGCTCTCATAAATATCGACATCATCAGGAGCCTACCCATGAAAAAAACAACCAATACACTATTTCACCCTAGCAATAATGCTTTATTAAGTTGTTTGATTATAGGCGCTGTTGCTCCTATCACTGCTAATGCAGATACCGTAGATAATATCATCAATGATTTTACTGCCAAGGCTTCTGTTTACAGTGATAAAAATGGTATTCGTATTAATGATCGCTCAGTTGAATACCATCAAAAAAACAAAACAGGTGTTGATTGGAAATTAAAAGCACATGACTATGAGTTTCATGGCGAGAAAGGCGCTGATACTTATGACGGAAATGAAATTATTGGTGCTATTACAAAAGACTTCAATGAATATATCACGACTGAATTGAGTGTCGGAGCAGTATATTTAGAAAATCAACGCACCCGTGACAATACAAATTTCACCCATTACAAAGCAAAAGCAACCATCAAACCTAATAGCAAGTTTTCTTTCAGTGTAGAGCATGGTGAAGACTTACTGTTTAAAGAAGCTATTATTGAAGACGATACAAATAAACTAGTCTCAGGAAAAACTAGCAAGCTTTCTGGAACTTGGCGAGCAGCTAAAAGAGTAATTGTTGAAGGTAGCTCTCAGTACCGCGAGCTAAGTGATGGCAACCGCTCTAAACATCATCGAGCGATTGCCCTATATGGTATTTCGCCTGACACTCCTTGGGTATGGGTAGGTGTTGAAACACAATCGTTATCTTACGATGAGAAAAAATCCAACTACTGGTCACCAAAAGACTATGAAGCACACGCACTTGTCATTAGTAGTAATTTTGCTATCAATAAAAAACTCAGTGTCAATATAAACGGCAATCTTAATCGTACAAAAGAAGATAATTTTGACTGGGCATCGGGCAGCGCTATTACAGTAGGCGCAAAATACGATATTACCGATAATGCCAGCATAAAAGCACATGCAAGCTATCTTGAGTCTAGCCGAGATAATACTAGTTGGAATGGTAACAGTGTAGGCGTTTCTTTTACAGTCTCTGATTTTTAATCTAATTTATAGATGGGAAGCTCACTAATCTTAGCTTCACCCATAGGTTAAGCGGGTATTTTTTAAACCGCTGTGGAATC
>CAZQTJ010000303.1:0-3116 GCA_964596035.1 uncultured Cocleimonas sp.
ATTTCATGCTCGTTCCTTAGTCTTCAAATATTAAAGAGATTTAAAAATGCCTGATAGTCAAAATACACAGCGTATATTGTTAAAATTAAGTGGCGAAGCGTTAATGGGGCAGTTCGATTTTGGAATTGACCCTGATGTTCTCAAGCAAACCGCTAGTGATATTGTTGAGCAGCAGAAAAAAGGTGTGCAATTAGCTTTAGTTATTGGCGGTGGTAATATCTTTAGAGGCGCAGGTCTTGCTCAAAGTGGTATTGATCGTGTCAATGCGGATCAAATGGGAATGCTGGCAACAGTAATGAATGCCTTAGCAATGCAAGATGCGATAAAAAAGCAAGGCGTAAAGTGTCGTGTCATGTCTGCTTTGGCTATTGACCAAGTGGGTGAGCCTTATTCAGCAATGCAGGCAAGAGATTATTTGGACCAAGGTGATGTTGTCATCTTTGCAGCGGGTACGGGGAATCCTTATTTCACGACAGATACGGCCGCTAGTGTGCGTGCTATCGAAATACAGGCTGATCTACTCTTAAAGGCAACCAAAGTTGATGGTATTTATGACGCTGACCCGATGACAAATAAAAATGCAAAGCGTTATGATAGCCTAAGTTATGATGAGGCAATTAGTCGTGAATTGGGGGTGATGGATTTAACTGCAATGGTACTATGTCGTGAAAATAAAATGCCATTGGGCGTTTTTAAATTGTTTGACAAAGGGGCGCTATCTGCAATTATCGCAGGTGAGCCTGTTGGAACACGAGTTCTGTTGAAATAAAAAATTGTGAGGTATAACTATGATTGATGAGATTGTTGAAGATGCAGTCGATAGAATGAAAAAAACGATCGAATCTTTGAAAGTAGATTTAACTAAAATACGCACAGGTCGCGCGCACCCTAGTATTTTAGATCATATTACCGTTGATTATTACGGTGGTCAGGTACCCTTAAATCAGGTCGGTAATGTATCAATAGAAGATGCTCGTACTTTAAGTATTTCAGTATGGGAAGCACCCTTAGTTCCTGTTATTGAAAAGGCTATCATGATCTCGGATTTAGGTTTAAATCCAATGAGTGCAGGTACCGTAATTCGTGTGCCAATGCCACCGTTGACGGAAGAGCGTCGTAGAGATCTTGTTAAAGTTGTTAAAGGTGAGGGCGAAGGTGCAAAGATAGCGATTCGTAATATTCGCCGTGATGCTAACTCTGATTTTAAATCAATGCAAAAAGATAAAGATATTTCTGAAGATGATGAACGCAGAGGGCAAAATGAGATACAAAAAATAACAGATCAATACGTGAAAGAAGTCGATATCCACGTAGAGAAAAAAGAAAAAGAATTAATGGAAGTTTAGTGCTTCAAATCATGTATTCTTAAGAAAAGATTTTTGCATGCAAGTGGCGGTTGGTTTAGTGTTTTTTTATTTACCGTGCTTCTATGTGGAAGTCTCAAGATGTATTTTGGGGAGAGTAGATGATAAATAATAAAAATGATAATTCAGAAAATAAGATAGTTCCACGTCATATTGCTATTGTTATGGATGGTAATGGTCGTTGGGCTAAAGCAAAGCGTCGTCCACGGTTATTTGGTCATCACAAAGGATTAGAGACAGTGCGAGAGATCGTTAAAACGTGTAATTTTCTTGGTGTAGAATGCCTTACTCTTTTTGCTTTTAGTAGTGAAAATTGGCGCAGACCTGAAGAAGAAGTAAGTGGTTTGATGAGCTTGTTTATGTCGGCTTTAAAAAAAGAAGCCAGATCATTAGCTAAAAATGGTATCACTTTACAATTAATCGGCGATCGAAGTGCTTTTTCTGAAAAGCTCCAAGGAAAAATTTCTCAAGTTGAAGAGTTAACGACAGGGGGTGAAGGTTTACGTCTGTTAATTGCGGCAAACTACGGTGGGCGCTGGGATATATTGCAGGCCGCAAAAAAAATGGCGAGCCAGCCTGTAAAAGCAGAGATGAATGAGGTCACTATGAATAAATTCATTGCTACCCATAATGTACCTGATCCTGATTTGTTTATAAGAACAGGCGGAGAACGTCGAATTAGTAATTTTTTATTATGGCAACTTGCCTATACAGAGCTATATTTTACCGATGTGTTATGGCCTGATTTTAATAAAGATGAGTTAATGTTAGCACTGAATGATTTCTCCCAACGTCAGCGCCGTTTTGGTAAAACGGGGGATCAAATACAAGAGGATAAGAACGATGCTTAAACAACGCATGATGACAGGTGTTTTACTCGCCTTGGCGGTTTTATTAGGTGTGTTGCTTTTGCCTAGCTCCTTATTCGCAGTTGTATCGATGATTGTTTTGATTACCTTAGGTGGTTGGGAATGGGCTAATTTGACGGGCTATAAAGAAGATAGCTCGCGTAGTATTCTTGTTGCCTTATTGTTGCTTTTTGCAGTGATAAGCTATCTATGGAAAGGTGTTCATTGGTCGCTTATTATTGTCGGTGTTTTGTGGTGGGCTTATGCTCTTTCTTTGCTTTTTAATTACACAAAAGAAAAGACTGGCTTAGAAGGTAGAGAATGGCTCTTACCCGCATCATCTTTTTTGGTGTTAATCCCTGCTTGGCTTTCTCTTATAGAGTTACATGCTCGGTTGCCTTTGCTTGTATTGTACTTAATCTTTTTGGTGGCTATTGCAGATAGTGGGGCGTATTTTGCAGGCAAAGCCATGGGATTAACAAAGTTAGCCCCTGATTTAAGTCCTGGGAAGACCATAGAGGGTTTTAAAGGTGGTTTATTGGGTGCGGGAGTCTGGTCTTTATTAGCTGTTTGGTACTTTGGTTTAACCTTTGGTAACAGTATTGTTTTTATCTTACTTTCGCTGTTAGTAGCTGCTGTTTCTGTTGCTGGCGACTTATATGAGAGTCTATTAAAGCGTCAAGCAAATGAAAAAGACAGCGGTACTTTGCTACCAGGTCATGGCGGAATCCTTGATCGCATTGATGGTTTATTGGCTGCCTTACCTGTTTTTTCACTCGGTTTGTTAATGATAGGAGGGGTTGGCGTTTAGTTGTCAATTAGCGTAACTTCTCATAATCAATAGGCGGGGTGAAAGCTATGATTAGCTTAATTCTGTTATATTTCCGTCGATCTTCCTACTCGC
>CAZQTJ010000304.1:0-3093 GCA_964596035.1 uncultured Cocleimonas sp.
GAAGTTATTTTTTCATTCTTTTAGGAAAGTTTCTTTGTAAGCGTAAAAATAGGCTATCAACTCAAAGTGGGACAGATGTATTATGTAGGTTGGATAAGATTTTATGGCGTAGCAATAAAACGTCATCCGACAAAAAATATCGTATGAGCTTATCTCGCTTTAAGTTGATAGCCTAAAAATACCTAACGATCACATCATTGCAGGGGCTAATGATGTGATGATTGATTAATAATGAAAGTGGAGACAGTCGATATAATGTCTGAAATTAAAAGTATACATGCACGCCAAGTAATAGATTCTCGGGGAAACCCAACAGTAGAAGCGGATGTAACGCTAACAAATGGTGTTGTAGGTAGAGCAATTGTACCATCAGGCGCTTCAACAGGGGCACGTGAAGCGATAGAGTTACGCGATGATGATAAGTCTCGCTTTGGTGGCAAAGGCGTTTTAAAAGCGGTTGAAAATATAAATACCGAAATTGCAGAGGCAGTTATTGGTATGGACGCTAAAAATCAGCAAGAAATCGATCAAAAAATGATTGATTTGGATGGTACGCACAATAAAGCACGTTTAGGTGCAAATGCTTTGTTAGCCGTGTCGTTAGCGACAGCACATGCAGCGGCAAATGATAGTGGTGAGCCTCTGTACGAATATCTCAGTGATGGCGATAAATACACAATGCCAGTACCCATGATGAACATCATCAATGGTGGTGAGCATGCGGATAATAGCGTCGATATGCAGGAATTTATGATTCTTCCCGTTGGTGCTGGTAGTATTTCAGAAGCAATTCGTTATGGTACAGAAGTCTTTCATAGTCTAAAGTCAGTATTGAGTAAACAAGGATTAAACACAGCCGTTGGTGATGAAGGTGGTTTTGCACCTGATTTATCATCAAATGAAGCCGCCATAGAAGTCATTTTAGAAGCAATCGAAAATGCAGGCTTTAGTGCAGGCAAAGATATTTATCTTGGCTTGGACTGTGCCGCCTCTGAATACTGTCATGATGGAAAATATGTTTTAGCCTCAGAAGGTAAGACGTTTGATGCTGATGGAATGGTGGATTATCTTGCCTCATGGGTTGACCAATACCCTATTTTAACCATTGAAGATGGTTTGGATGAAGCAGATTGGGCAGGTTGGGATATTTTGACTAAGCGCCTTGGTGATAAAGTACAGTTGGTTGGTGATGATCTTTTTGTAACCAATACCAGTATTTTTAAAGAAGGTATCGAAAAAAATATAGCCAATTCTATTTTGATTAAGTTTAATCAAATTGGTACCTTGACAGAAACCCTAGAAGCGATTCAAATGGCGCATGATGCCAACTATACAGCCGTTATTTCGCATCGTTCGGGTGAAACTGAAGATGTAACCATTGCTGACTTAGCGGTGGCGACAAATGCAGGGCAAATTAAAACAGGTTCTTTATCGCGTTCTGATCGTATTGCAAAATACAATCAACTGATTCGTATTGAAGAAATGTTGGGTGATAAAGCGGTGTATGCGGGTATGTCTGCGTTTAAGCACATTTAAGCTTGATTTCGAAATTTCTCTGAGTTTGTGAATCCGCTATTTTTTAGTAGGTTTCTAAGCTCAGGTTTATCCCAGTTTGTTTTTAACCTCCAGTAAAGTATTCTTATAATCCATGCGATTTTTAGTAACTACCCTTGTGATATTGCTATTACTATTATTTTCTAGTTTGTGGGTAGGTCACGGCAGTTATCCTGAAATTTGGAAACTAAAAGAAGATATAGCAACACAGAAAAAAGAAAACGAAGTGCAGGAAGATAAAAATCGTCAGATTCAAGCAGAATTAGAAGATGCGCGAGTGGGTCATGCAGCAGTAGAAGAACGTGCGCGTAGCGAGCTTGGGATGACGAAAAAAGGCGAAACATTTTTTGAAATTATCTTAAAGCCAGACACTAAAGCTCTTTCTGAGCAACATAAATCGAAAGGCACCTCTGATTAAGTCTAAATTATCCCTATGGGTTGTTATACCAGCCGCAGGTATTGGCAAACGCATGAAGGCTAATCGCCCTAAACAATACCTTTCATTGCTGAATAAAACCGTTCTTGAACATACCCTTGCTTGCTTTTCTCATGCTAAGCAGATTGCTGCTGTTGTTATCGCGCTTCATCCTGAAGATCCTTATTGGGCTGACTTAGATATTACCTTCCCTAAGCCTTTGTATGTGGTCAGTGGTGGTAAAGAGCGTAGTGATTCTGTTTTGAATGCCTTACGAATGATGCAAGATGAGTTGCACGTTGATAAAGATAGCTGGGTAATGGTGCATGATGCTGCACGACCTTGTTTGTTGCAGCGTGATCTTGATCATTTGATTTCTATTTGTTCTCAGTCACATGAGGTCGGCGGAATTCTTGCGAAGCGGGCAAGTGATACAATGAAGCGTTCACATAGGAATAACAACTCTATTGTGACGACAGAAGATCGTGAGAATCTTTGGCATGCCTTAACGCCACAAATGTTTCGTTTGAAGCAACTTGCGGATGCTTTGGAATACTCTTTAGTGCAAGGTATGGTGATTACAGATGAAGCCTCTGCTTTGGAAAATAAAGGAGAGTCGCCTTTGTTGATTGAAGCGGAAGGCAGTAACATTAAAATTACGCATCCTGATGACTTAGCGTTAGCAGAGTTTTTATTATTATCAAATAAAGAGGGGTATTGATGGCATCGTTACGTATAGGTAATGGTTTTGATGTACATGCTTTTACCGAGGGTGATCATATTGTGCTTGGTGGGGTTAAAATTCCTCACTCTCAATCGTTTAAAGCGCATTCGGATGGTGATGTTTTATTGCATGCAATTTGTGATGCATTACTAGGTGCTTTAGCCTTAGGTGATATTGGCAAGCACTTTCCTGATACATCTGCTCAGTTTGAAAATATAGATAGCCGTATTTTATTAAAAAAAGTATACGATTTAGTGCGTGAGAAGCATTACGAGTTACAAAATATAGACTGCATTATCGTTGCTCAAGCACCCAAAATGTCGCCTCATATTGATTTAATGAGGGCGAATATTGCTTTGGATTTACAAGTGAGTATTGATCAAGTCAGTGTAAAAGCCAC
>CAZQTJ010000305.1:0-3087 GCA_964596035.1 uncultured Cocleimonas sp.
TGAATCAATAGCTTGCGTCCTGTGCCGTAGTGACCTCACGGATTCAGGTAATAGATTGCCTTTCGGAAAGCTTTTTTTATTTCTCGATGAATTTTTTTATTCGATTCGCCGCTTCAACACACTCATCTAAAGTGGCGACTAATGCCATGCGAATACGCTTAGCGCCAGGATTTATACCATTGACATCGCGCGATAAATAACTACCAGGTACCACATTTAGGTGTTGCTGTGCATAAAGATCACGAGTGAAAGTTTCATCATCTGTCGTAACACCTGCCCATAGATAAAAACTAGCATCAGGTTTTTTAACCTCCATTATGGGGGATAAAATATCTAAAACGGCGGTAAACTTTTCTCGATATTGATTTCGGTTGTCTAAGACATGCGCCTCATCATTCCACGCGGCAATGCTGGTGATTTGTGTGGGTGGTGGCATCGCGCAACCATGATAAGTCCGATAGAGTAAAAACTTAGTCAGAATTTCTGCGTCACCTGCAATAAATCCTGAACGTAAGCCTGGTGCATTTGAACGTTTTGATAAACTATGAAAGACCACGCAACGTTTATAGTCTGTATTACCGACTTGAGCCGCCACTTCTAACAATCCAACAGGTGGATTATTTTCGTCAAGATAAATCTCGGAATAGCATTCATCACTAGCAATAATAAAATCATGTTTTTCTGCTAATGCTAACAACTGTTTGATTTGTTCTGCACTAACGACTGCGCCTGTGGGATTTCCTGGGCTGCATAAATAGATGAGTTGACAAGCATCCCATGTTGCATCATCGACTGCATCAAAATCAGGGTTGAAATTATTGTCGGCGGTACAGGCTAAATAAACAGGTTCTGCTCCCGATAAAAATGCAGCGCCTTCATAGATTTGATAGAAGGGGTTTGGCATTAATATTTTTGCATTTTTACTACGGTCAATTACTGCTTGAGCAAAGGAAAACAAAGCTTCGCGCGTACCATTTACGGGGATAACTTGTGTTTCTGTATTCAAAGAGTTTTCAGGAAGCTTAAATCGACGTGTTAGCCAAGCAGTGATAGATTCACGTAGCTCAGGCATACCTTTTGTTAGTGGGTAATGAGCCAGTCCAGATAAACTTTTTTGCATAGCATCAAGAATAATCTGTGGAGTAGGGTGCTTAGGCTCACCGATTGCTAATGAAACTAAAGGCATGTCCGCAGGAGGGGTAATACCTGCTTTTAATTCATTAATACGTTGAAAAGGATAAGGTTGTAATCGATTTAAATCAGGGTTCATTAGCAGGTTTAGTTTTGTAGAAAGGCGCAGATTATAGCGTAAGTTGTTTGTTTTCAGCTAGTGTGTAATATTTTTCTTCTTGGGTAATTGGGCATATAAAAGAAAGAGAATATGAGGCAAGTTGTAAATCATCATTGCTGTCTTTATCAGTCTCTTTACCATATAAGCGGTCTCCAACCACAGGAAAGCCAATTCCTACTAGGTGTTTGCGTATTTGATGCTTTCTGCCAGATTCAATATTGACATCAATTAAAGAGCGGTTTTTTTTCTGATCATAATTTAATAATTTAGCATGACTAACAGCGCTGCGCTCATCAATATCTGCTGTTATTGTTTGGATTTCTGTGGGAAAACGACCATGCACAATGACCTGATAATGTTTTTCAATTTGACGTTTTTCAAACAAGGCTGAGAATTGTGCGGCAGTTTGTTTTTTATGAGCAAGAATCATTAGTCCTCGTGCCGCCTTATCTAAACGATGCACGATAAAAGCAGGGCGCTGAGGTTGTAAGTGCTGTTCTGCCCAGCGGTTGATGGTGTGATGGTCTCCCCATTTAGAGCCTTGTGATAAAACACCCTTGGGCTTATACCAAATACTATAAGCAGAACGGTCATACATAAGCTCAGAGGCGACAGGAGGTGTTGTTATGAGTTTTTCATCATAATAAATATGTAATATTTCCCCTTGTTTGATGATTTGTTTGGCACGGCGTATGCGTTGTGTTTTTTGTGTGCCACGTTCTATCCAAACAGCACCATTTTTCATGGCTAATTTTATACGTTGCTTGCTGAGTTTAGTCTTCTCACCGAGTAGATTAACAGCAGATTCTCCATCATTAGTAGCAGTGATGTGTTGTTCGATACGCTTAGTCACGATAAGACCCACGGTGTTTGTATTACGTTAATATTATGTGCGTCGTTGCTCAAATACAGTTCACTATCTTGGATGTTTGCTTGCAAGCTCATGTTTTTTTGCACTAAGTCTTCAATGTGTTCAGCATCTAAATGAATGACTTGCAAGTTTTTGAAACGCATTAATTTGGATGCTTGCTGTTGCCACCAAATATCTGCACTGCGCTTATTGTAGGTATAGATGATGACCTGTTTGGCGCGCCCACAGGCTTTGCGAATACGTTTCTCTTCAGGTTGTCCAAGATCGATCCATAAATCTATTTCATCGCTTAATGATTTGTTCCACAAATCAGGCTCTTCATCGGAACTGAGTCCTTTGGTAAAGCTTAATTGTTCGTCTGCATTTAGGATAAAAGCGCAGAGACGAATCATCATGCGAAATTCAGTTTCGGAAGGATGCTGAGCAATAGTGAAATCATGATTTTGATAATAATGCCTGTCCATATCAGCAATATTAACGTCAGCTTTGTAAATGGTTGCGCTAATCGCCATAAATTAAACTCCTAATTGAATTTCGAAAAGAATTTATCGTAAACAAACAGGCAACCTAATATAAAAAAAACGACCATTGAGGCACTTAATACATGCACCATGAAATTGCTAGAAGGCATTGCAACTCTGGCGCTTCCATCTGCGGCTAATTGTAACTCAATAGATTGTCCTTCTGTCATATTTGTGGAGCTAACAACAGAGGTGAATTGAATCGTTTTTCCTTTGTACTCATATTCAATGAGAGGTGTACTTAAATTTCCTTTGCGAGTAACAGTAACAACCTTTCCCATTGTCGTTGTTGCACCTTGAAAGAGTATATTTCGTTTTTTGATAATACCGCGTATATGCCAAATGTAGAAAACACAAGCGAAGGCAGCAAAGGAAAAAAACAGATTAAAAAGTATCGACAATGG
>CAZQTJ010000306.1:0-3086 GCA_964596035.1 uncultured Cocleimonas sp.
CAAGCTAAAGCTTGCACTCCACCTGTTGAAAACAAAAAATTAGATGTATAGAACATATGTCCTACGCACCTAGCAAGAGTACATATGCCCTCTTGCTTAAACAACTTATGCCATCCTATTATCGCCTTCCAACCTGAAATCACAGGATTTTTAATCATTATAAAGGTTTACCTATCTCATGATATTCAAACAAACACGCTTTATACTTTTCTCCTTTTTTCTCTTCATACTACTTTTTAACAATGTAATGGCAGATGGTAAGAAGCTAGATTTAAGCCACTATAAAGGCAAGGTTGTGATGGTTGATTTTTGGGCTTCGTGGTGCGCCCCTTGTCGAAAGTCTTTTCCTTGGCTAAATAAAATGCAAAATGACTTAAAGCCAGCGGGACTTGTTGTTCTTGGCGTTAATGTTGATGAAAACACACAAGATGCCAAAGATTTTTTAGAAAAATATCCAGCCAATTTTAAGATTATTTTTGATCCTGATGGAAATCATGCCGAATTTTACAAACTTATTGGAATGCCTTCCTCTTTAATCTTTGATCGCGAAGGAAAATTGGTCGAGAGACACATTGGCTTTAAGGAGAGCCAGATTAATAGCTATCAAAATACGTTGCAAAAAATACTCAAACAATAAAAAACGGGATGAAGCATGAAAACTATAGTTCTTTTAGTTTCAATAAGTTGCACACTAAGTGCATGTAGTAGCAATATAAAACCTTGGGAGCGAGGCAATTTGGCTAGAGAAGAAATGACTTTAGGCTCGGGAGATCTAATTAATAAAATTAATGATCATATTTATTTTTCAAAAGAAGCAACTAGCGGCGGAAATTCATTTGCTGCTGGTGGGTGTGGGTGTAACTAAATGAATAAGAATAATGCTTTTGCTTTAGCCGCTGCAACATTGATGAGTGCAACCCAAATTGAAGTTGCCTCTGCTGCTGATTGGTCTCAAGAACTAAGTACCTTTTCCTTTAAAGAAAGTGATAATCGGGTTACAGATACGAGTATAAAATATGCAGGAAAGGGGTCGTTTAATGACGGTGATACCTTATTAAACTTAGACCTAGGTGTTGATGTCTTAACGGGTGCATCGCCTACGGGCGCGCTACCTTCTGATGGCACAACAACGGTTATCACATCCCCTTCTGGAGGGAAAACAACAACAAATACAAGCTCAAAACTCGACAAAGCAAGCTTTAAAGATAAACGATATTCTTTTTCTATAGGTGTTGACCGTGCTTTAAAGGACACAGGTACACGCGCTAATTTGGGTGCTTCTTATTCTAAAGAAAATGATTATAAACATTTAGGTATCTCAAGCGGTCTTTCACATGAGTTTAATCAAAAGAATACAACACTATCGGCGGGTATTGCTTATTCCTCGGACACGATTAATCCTGTTGGCGGAACACCCACTCCATTAACAACAAAAGGAACTCTCACCACAAACAATAATCAGTCGAAAAAAACAACCGACTTTATCGTGGGTGCAACTCAAGTTTTATCTAAAAATGCAATCGCTCAAGCTAACTATGGTATTAGCCGTCAAACAGGTTATCTTAATGACCCCTATAAATTGATTAGTGTCATTGATAGTAATGGCAAACTCATACGCAATCTCCATGAGTCTCGCCCTAACACTCGATTAGGACACAATCTTTATGGCGCATTAAAATATAGCTTGCCAAATAAAAATGTAATAACGAGTACCGCTAGATTACACACCGATGATTGGGGAATAAATTCAGTTACCTCAGAACTTAAATATCGTATGCAATTAGCTAATAAAAATAGCATTGAGCCTTATATTAGATTTTATCACCAAACCTCTGCTGATTTTTATAACACGCACCTTGTTGATAAACAAAACACAGCGAATCATGCATCTGCTGATTATCGTCTTGCTGAAATGTCTACCTATACCGTAGGAGCAACATACCGCATGAAAACATCCAGTAAAAAGGAATGGAGCTTAACAGGCGAATTCTACAAACAAGTACCTGGTAAAATTGGCTTTGGCGAAGAAGAAAATGAAGGCGGGTCTGGAAAATCAGTCAATAACCCAGGGTTTAATGCCTTTATGCTTTCATTAGGTGTGAAATTTTAAGTGCGTAAAATTAAAAACAAATGAAACATCAATCGCTTAATAACACACTAAATTTTTCCGTTAATAATAATATTTTTTGTGCCAAATTTGTGGCAATGGCGAACCCTTGTTCTATTTTTATAGAACAGGGGAATACCAGCACCGAGACGCTACAAAAAATTGCCTACAGTATTGCTGCTGAAGCATGGCGCATAGAACAGAAGTATTCCCGCTATCTTAATACATCGGTTATTTATAAAATTAATAATAACCAAGGGGATGCTGTTTTGATTGATAATGAAACTTTCAGTCTACTAACATTGGCGGATACATTATGGAGAGAAAGCGCGGGTAAATTTGATATTAGCAGTGGTATTTTTCGTAAAATATGGACGTTTAACCAACAGAAAAAAATACCAACAAAAAAAGAAATCAATCAGGTACTTAAATATATTGGCTGGGAGAAAGTTGACTTCGATCAGCAAAAAATTATTTTACCCAAAGGGATGCAAATTGATTTTGGTGGTATTGGTAAAGAATATGCGACAGACCGTTGCGCTAGTCTTGCTACTCAGCTAACTGATCAAAGTATTTTAATTAATCTGGGTGGTGATATTGCAATTCAAAATCATCAAAACCAAAGTGCGCCATGGAAAATAAGTATTGAATCAAAAGAAGGAAAAGGAAAAATTTGGAAACAATTCAATCTTTCGAAAGGAGCAGTTGCTACCAGTGGCGATGTGTATAAATCATTTACTCTTGATGGTAAACGCTACGGACATATCATCAACGCATTAACAGGCTACCCTATAGAACTCGCCCCTCGCACTGTTACTGTTATCGCACCTAATTGTAGTGAAGCGGGTATTTTGACAACACTTTCTATATTAGAAGGGAAAGGTGCCGAATATTTTTTACAAAAAACAGGCAGAGCCTATTGGATACAGACTTGAGAATGACCTTCAAATAAATAGATAGCAACTTGTTCTATTCTCAG
>CAZQTJ010000307.1:0-1648 GCA_964596035.1 uncultured Cocleimonas sp.
ATTACTCAGGGGTATGATTTTTAGTTAATTAGTGTGAATTTCGACAGCCTAGGATCTATCCCTTGCTCTACTAATTTCCGTGCTTCCCTATGGTTTTCTCTTGCCTCTTGTAAACTAACTTTACCTTTTCCATAAACACCAAGCGCAAAAGTTTTTCTTTTTTTCATTATTTGATAATCATACCGCCAATACTTTGAACCCGTCGGCATAACAAGCAGATACATACCTTCCATATCCGCCATTTTGTAGGGAGCATCTTTAGGCTTTGCATTTTTTACAGTTTTATCATTTAGAGGCATTTACGGTATAAACTCATTACGGTATTTTTGATACCGTAATTTATACCGCAAGAATTCGCGGAAGTAAACGGACGTAATAGGATGGCATAAAACGAAAGAATAAATAAAACCGCTTTAGAATGCGGGTTTCAGGACTTTATGGGACTTATGAGGATGTGTTAATAGTGCCGAAGGTGGGACTTGAACCCACACTCTGTTGCCAGAACGGGATTTTGAATCCCGCGTGTCTACCAATTCCACCACTTCGGCTAAGAAATTTCAGACTTGAATAGTCTGTGGAGCGGGCATTTTACCCGATTTGCTTGCTTTGTCGATAGTCTTTTATAATTTTATTAAAATTAGCTCGCTTTCCATCAATCATTTTTAACTTCCGATAAATATCACTGCTAATGTGGCTACAATGCGGTAGTATCTTCTCTATGCATTTGCAACGGAGTTATTGTTATGTCTGAACTGTTTCCTCCCATCCATGAGAATCGACATTTTTATTTGCCTGTTGATGATTTACATGAAATTTATGTAGAAGAATGCGGCGAAGAAACGGGAGTTCCTGTCGTATTTTTACATGGCGGGCCTGGTTCTGGTTGCGAGCCTTATCACCGTCAGTTATTTGATCCTGAAAAATATCGTATTATTTTATTTGATCAACGAGGTTGTGGTCGTTCAAAACCTCATGCTGAGTTGCGTCAAAACACAACGCAGGATTTGATTGCGGATATAGAAAAAATTCGTCAATACTTAGACATTGATCAGTGGGTGGTTGCAGGTGGTTCTTGGGGGTCTACCCTTGCTTTAGCATATGCGGAAGCTCATCCTGAATCTGTATCTGGACTCATTGTTCGGGGTATTTATCTTTGTACTGATAAAGAAATCCAATGGTTTTATCAATATGGTACAAGTCAGTTTTATCCTGATTATTGGGAGGATTTTCTCGCCCCTATTCCTAAAAATGAGCAAGGTGATTTACTGCACGCTTATCATAAACGCTTAACGGGAAGCAATGAAATTGCGCGTATGCAAGCGGCGAAGGCGTGGTCTTTATGGGAGGCGCGAACGGCTACTTTACGCCCTCATCAAGCGCTACTCAATCACTTCTCTAGCCCCCATACCGCTTTAAGCTTGGCAACTATCGAGGCTCATTATTTTGTTAATAACGGTTTTCTTGAAGATAATCAGTTGTTAGCTAATGCCGATAAGCTTGCAGATATTCCTTGTTACATTATTCATGGGCGTTACGATATGATTTGTCCTGTTGAGCAGGCATATGCTTTACACCAAGCATTACCATTGTCTGAGTTATTTATTGTCCAAGGGGCTGGTCATGCGGCTAGTGAGAAAGGTATAACAGC
>CAZQTJ010000307.1:1748-3024 GCA_964596035.1 uncultured Cocleimonas sp.
GTTGTACCACAATTCACTTTGCCTGCGGATACTAAAAAAGGCACGCGCCCTAGTTTTGCTCCTGCGGCATCGCCAGAATTAGGCAAGCAGCAGTTTGACTATTTTTTAAAGCAGGCTGAGAATAAGTTAAAAACAGTACAATCGGGGCAGTTCGGTGCTGATATGCAGGTCTCATTAATAAATAATGGTCCTGTTACTTTTTGGTTGCAGTGTTAGCACCCATGACGACTAACCCTATGAGACTTTAATTTATGCATACATTTATCCTCTACAGCCTGCTTGGATTATTTACATTAGGCGCTTTTTCGGGCTGTAACGAAAAAGAAACTACCGTAGAGAAAAAAGTCGAACGAGCTGTTGAGTATGACGAAGATGGCAATAAAGTGCTTTACACAGCCGATGGTGAAAGAGAACTAATTAACGAAGACTGTGATTAAATAGATTGGTTGCGCCATCTCTTATTACCCCTTAATAATTGTTAGGAATATCACATGAGAAATTTTAGAATATTAATACTAGCCCTGCTAAGCACCGCGATCACTTTAGGCAGTAGCACCTCATTTGCAAACGAAAGTTCCCCTGTTGGTATTACAGCGGATATTAAAAGTGTGACCATAAAAGTAAATGGTAAAGATGTTGTCGTGCAACGTAATCAAGACAACGACAATACGGTTAAACCTGCCTTTGCGAAGACCTCTCGTGCTTGTCCGCCTTTTTGTATTCAACCAATGAAGCTTGGTAATGGTGTTGAAACGATCGGTGAAGTTGAGGTGGTTAGTTATATCAAAAAAATGGCCGATGGCGACAAGTCGATTGGCTTAATCGATAGCCGTACACCTGACTGGCTAGAGCGTGGCACAATTCCTAGTGCTGTTAATATTCCATGGACTCATTTGCTTCCATCAAAAGGCGCGACTACAGAAGGTATCGTTAAAATTCTTACCCAGCAATTTAATGTGAAGTTAGCAAAAGATTTCGATATTGATGATGTCGATGAGGCTATCGTCGAGGGCAAAGCAAAAACAGCGTTTGATTTTTCTGATGCGAAAACATTGGTGATGTTCTGTAATGGCATGTGGTGTGGACAATCACCCGCGAGTATTAAAGTGCTGGTAAAATACGGCTACCCTGTTGATAAAATAAAGTACTTCCGAGGCGGTATGCAGACGTGGGAATTACTCGGATTTACGACTATTAAGAAAGAAGAAAAGAAAAAAAACACCAAGGAATAACGACCTTTCCTTGCCATCTTTTGCTAAACACTGGCAAATATAAT
>CAZQTJ010000308.1:0-3017 GCA_964596035.1 uncultured Cocleimonas sp.
AAAATACCCGCATTAGCCTCACGGATTCAGGTAGAGTCAAACAGACTCGGATAATAAACCTTTTCTTGATGCTATAAAGCAGTTACAAAAAATATAATAAAAATGAGAAGTATTATGTCCACGTCGCTACCTAGATTCGCCGTTCTATCAGCAAGTTCTTTATTACTGACCGTCGCTTGTAGCAATCATAGCAAGCAAGAAGATTCTGTTCCTCGCCTAACAACTCCTACCGTCAAAGTAGACCCTTACGATAGTCATTACGGGATGCCAAAACGTGACGTAAAAGGGGGGTATGCAACAAAACCCAAATATAAAAAAATACGCATTCCCGTTAAAGCCAATGCTCCTACCCGCTATAAAGTAAAGAAAGGGGATACTTTATGGGATATTTCCAATAAATTTCTCAAAGACCCATGGTTCTGGCCTGAAATTTGGGATAAAAATCAAAAGATTAAAAACCCACATCTAATTTATCCTGGTGACTTACTTTATATTTACCAATCACGTCGTAAAGTAAAACAAGGCAATAGGATTGTCGAAATCTTAGTGCCACAAATTCGTGTTGAACGCACAGGTAGCGGTGAGCCTATTTCATCATTAGCTCCTTTCTTAGCATGGCCTCGTGTTTTAGATAAAGAAACCATTGATAAAGCCCCCTACATTGTTGATGGTTTAGACAATCATTTACTGATAGAAGAAGGGCAAACAGTTTATGTTAAAAATCTAAAAGACCGCCGTGACGGACAAACTTACCCTGTTTTTCGTAAAGGAAAAGCATTGCATGACCCTGAAACAAATGAGCTATTAGGCTACGAAGTAATTTATGCCGCCAATGCAAGCATCGCACGAGGAGCAGATAAAATAGCAACTGCGACCATACGCAATAGCAAACGTGAAGTGCATATTGGTGATCGTCTATTAAAAAATATAGACGAAAAAGTGGTTCTTAACGCGCCAATGGTTGCGCCTAAGCATAAAGTAAGAGCCACGGTTTTATCGCTCTATGAAGCCAGTTTAATTAGTGGAAAAGGTATGATCGTTACCCTGAATTGTGGCATTGCAGAAGGTATAAAGCCTGGACATATCCTCAGCATTTTCGCACCAGGAAAAACAGTCAATGATCCTTATGAAAAAAGAGAAAAGGTTCGCTATAAATACTTAAAAACCCAAGTTCCTGTTAAAGTCGATTTACCGCCTGAGCGCATCGCGACCGCTGTCGTGTATAAAGTAGGAAAGAAATTAAGTTATGCTTTAGTCACAAAATCCAAGAATGCGGTGAAGAAAGGGTATAAAGTAGGTAATCCTTAAAACACTGGACCTTCCCTGTGAATGAAGAAAAAGATCTAGCAGATTGGATAGCATTATGGCGAGTTAAAGGTATTGGTTGTAGCCACTACAAAAACCTGCTTAATGCTTTCCAAACACCGAATGATGTATTAAATGCTTCTCACCAACAGCTTAAACAGGCTGGATTAAAAGATACGCTGATAAAAAATATCACCGCGCAAACACTCGCAAGCGCAGCGCCCGACCTGCAATGGCTTCAATCCTCCGAGCAACATCATCTATTAACGATAAATGACCCACGTTACCCTCGACTTCTCAAAGAAATCTCTGCTTCCCCTCCTTTGCTCTATGTCCACGGCAATGCTGACTTACTCAACGACCCGCAACTCGCCATCGTTGGCAGTCGCAACCCTACGCAAGGCGGACAAAATAGTAGCTACGAATTCTCCAAACACCTTGCATCAACAGGAATCTGCATTACCAGTGGACTCGCCTTAGGTATTGATGGATTAGCTCACAAAGGCGCATTAGATGCAGGTGGTGTCACCATTGCCGTTATTGCCACAGGAGTTGATCGCGTCTACCCTGCCAGACATCGAAGCCTAGCACACAGAATTGTTGCTAATGGCGCGATTGTTAGCGAATTACCCATCGGTGTTGCGCCACTCCCCAAAAACTTCCCCCGTCGTAATCGCATTATTAGCGGTATGAGTATTGGCACTTTAGTCGTAGAAGCTGCTTTACGTAGTGGCTCATTAATTAGCGCACGCTATGCCAGTGAGCAAGGTCGCGAAGTCTTCGCCATTCCTGGCTCTATTCACAACCCACTCGCTCGCGGATGTCATCAACTCATTCGTCAAGGCGCAAAATTAATCGAAACGGCTGACCATATCCTCGAAGAACTTGCACCGCAACTTGAACAAACCTTACTAAAAGAAGAGGATAGCGCAGATACTTCCAGTAGAAAAACAAACAATAGTGACGATAAAAAAACACCATCAGCCCCACTTGATACAGATCAAAGGTTAATTTTAGAGACAATGGGCTATGACCCCATATCAATTGACCAATTAGTCATACAAACGGGATTGACCGCAGAAGCACTTTCCTCCATGCTATTACTACTTGAATTAAATGGATTTATTGCTGCAAGCGGACGAGGAAGTTACACCCGAATCAAAGAAACATAAGCAATCGCTTATTTTGATAAACGCCTCACCACTTTCTGCTTCCAGTAATATATATAGCCTTCCCCCAGCTAGAAGTATTATTTTATGGAAAGAAAACAAAGCACCCTAGAAGTTTTATTTTACTTATTTGAAAACTACTCAGAAGTAGATGATGTCTCACAAAACAGAGACGCTTTACAAGGGTATCTAAGCGAAGCTGGCTTCCCTCCAAAACGCATCACTCATGCTTTTGATTGGCTTGAAAGTCTTGCCGACGAAGACAGCAACTACATTGTAAACCCCAGCAAAAATACATTTCGCATCTTCTCTAACGAAGAATGCCACTGGATTAATAGCGATTGTCGTAGTTACTTAATGTTTCTTGATGAAATGCACGTATTAACCCCCGCCATGCGCGAACGGGCTATCGACCGTATTTTAGAGTTAAAAGATATTAACTTTGATCTCAACAAGCTCAAGTGGGTCGTTTTAATGCTACTGCTTAATCAACCAAACTCCGAGGCAGCTTATACATGGATGGACTCCATAGCTTTAGCAGAT
>CAZQTJ010000309.1:0-3014 GCA_964596035.1 uncultured Cocleimonas sp.
AGGAGAAGTCGTTGCTTTCCCTGAATCAATCCATGCCTTCATTCCACCGACGATATTAGTAACATCCCCGAAGCCCATCTTTTGCAGTGTATCCGTTGCGAGTGCCGCTCGCCCTCCTGTCGCACAAAGCACCAACCATTTTGCATCACGATTATCACGTAAATCAGGGTTTGCTTGTGGGTAATTAAGATCAGCCGCAGGTTCTAAAACACCTCTTGGCACATTAATCGAGTCCGCGATTGCAATTTGATTATGCTCGGCAGGTTCACGAACATCTAAAATTTTATATCCTTCTGAAATAAGTTTCTCTGCTGAATCCACATCCACTTCCTTAATCCGTGATTTAGCATCCATAATAAAATCCATTAATCCCATCTGTGACATACTATTTCCCCATAAATATAACTAATAAAGAACATAGACTTTAAGCTATAATATTACTCATGTAAATTAGTATTTAATTATATTCATATATCCACACACTGATGATTTTAATGACTAAGGAATGAGCACAATAAAAAACCTACCAATTATTACGCCCACTTACCCCCCCCCAAACACATCCATCTGTCGCTGTGTTATCAATTCAAAACTGGTATCTTTAAAGCGTAAAATACTATCTGCTACTGGCGCTAATTGCTTATCAGCATAATGTTGATAATCAATATTTTCAGGCTTATTTTCGATAGGTTCTGCTCCCTCTAAAGTGATAATGTATTTAATCACACGGCTTGGATTTTTCATTTTTAAAGCCGCTTTTACATGGGGTGACTGGGTTTTTGCATACGTTTCTAGCGGACGGCGTAAGCGTTTTTTATAGACTAACTTATCATCGAAATCACCACACCAAAGTTTATCGTTAGTTTCGTTCACAAACTCAATAAACGGCTCATCAAAGAAAATACGTCGATAGAGTTCTTGCTGAAATTCTCGCGCTAGTAATGTCCAATCTGTACGCACCGTTTCTAGCCCTTTAAACACCATCTGCATTTCACCTTTTTTTCTGATGACTCCTGCGTAGCGTTTTTTACTGCCTGTTTCTGCACCTCTTACTGTGGGCATAAAAAAGTGATGGTAGTGCGTCTCAAATTCTATTTCTAAGTTAGACTCTATCTTAAACACCTGCATTAAATGGCTTTTCCACCATTTGTTTAAGATGTCTGCTAGATTTTCACCTATTGCTAACACTTCTGTTTCAGGAAGATTTTCATCGAGTGAGACAAAGACGGAATCGGTATCACCATAAATAACGGGGTAGCCTCGCTCTTCAATCACCTCTCGGCTTTTTTGAATAATTTCATGCCCACGCCGTGTAATGCTGCTGGCTAGTTGTGGGTTAAAAAACCGACAACCATACGAGCCTAATACACCATAAAAGGAGTTCATTATAATTTTGATAGCTTGAGACAGGGGCGCATTATTATCTTTTTTAGCTTTGTCTCGTTGTTGCCACAGGCTAGTGACAATATCAGGAAGGATATATTGATGACGTGAGAATTGAGCATCCAAAAAGCCTTTAATGGTTTCGTCTACGGGGCTTTTTAAACCTATCACCAAACCAAAAGGATCGATTTTAAAACTGCGTATAATACTGGGATAGAGGCTCTTAAAATCTAATACTAATACGTTCTTATATAAACCAGGTTGGGAGTCCATTACATAACCACCAGGACTATTTTTAGGATTTTGGTCACTGCCAATATCAGGTGCTACATAGCCTTTTCGATGTAAACGTGGCAAATAAAGGTGATCAAATGCGGCAGTCGAACCACCCTGACGATCAATCGCTAAACCTGTCATTTTGGCGCGTTGGATATTAAAATTGATGAGGTCAGTTTTTGCAAAAATATCGGCTACTAAACGACAATCTTCCAGATTATATTCTGCCAATTCCAAGGGTGCTTCGCGGTACTGACGACGAATTTCTGCTAATTTATCATCACCATTTTCAATGAGTTTATCTCGTCCTAATAACTGCTGTGCAACAAAACCTAAGGCGAAACTTTCAAATGACCAAAAAGCACTTTTTAAACAGCTAATACCATCTAACACCGCACGACCAGCAATACGTGACAGTGAAACATGACCACTTTGTTGTGCCGCTAAAATCACCGCATTATCACCGCCACGTCCTAAATCAAACGGTATGCGTAAGCATTTACATTTCCATTGTAAAAAATCCAGATCAAAGCCCACCACATTCCAACCTAAAATTAAATCGGGGTCATGCTGTTTCATCCAAGTAAAGAAGGCTTGTAATAAGGACCGCTCAGTTTTACACCATGTTATGTGAGCAGGAGAATCAACACCCTCTGGCTTAGGTTTTGCCATAAAGACCTGTGATATATTCTCCGTTAATACGGCTATCGAGTAGAGTTTTCCTCTTAAATCTTCGGTTTCAATATCCAGAGACACCCAAGATAAATCGGGAGCATACTCTGTGTTACTAAGCTTTGGATTAATAAATTCAAGGTAGCCATTTTTTTGCGTGGCTCTACCCTGCACCTGCATCGAGGCGGTTATAAAGCGTTCCATCAAATAACGCTCAGTGGGTTTAATCTCAGACTCTAGCAACTGCGTTTTATCGTAAGCCAAATGCTCGCGCAAGGCGTTTAAATCACGCTGTTGTTGAAAATACAAACCATCGACAAGCTCATCAGCAAAGGTTTTTAACTTTAAAGTCTTACGTTGTACCTTTTCGGGGAGTTTTAATTGATTGCTTCGTCGAATAAAACACACCGCTTGTTGAGATGAAATTAATACGCGCACCACTCCAACGTCACTTTTCAACCAATAGATAAGCTCCACACCATCGGCTGTATCACGCCACTGACGCGTTAACAAAAAGCCTTTTGTGGTCGTTAGCGCATTATTCATAGGTGGTTTATCATCCCGTTATTGCAAAAAAAGAATCAAGACTTATATTATGTTTATCAACTAAAAATTATCTGTATTAAATTATGCTAAAAACAAAACTTGCCTGCGCCCTCCTTCTCATATCAACACAAACTGCT
>CAZQTJ010000310.1:0-3010 GCA_964596035.1 uncultured Cocleimonas sp.
GGGATAAAAAAGCAAGTTAGAATCGGGAAGTTATTTCATGCTCGTTCCTTACTATTCATTGTGCATATTTCATATGCACTTATAAATTGTACTCCATCAAACCAATATTGATGGAGTACTAAGGTGCTATAAGTAGCTTGTCTCTCATATGTCTCATAATTGTACAAAGGAAACTATTATGAAAATTGCCATTCTCTCCCGCAACAAAAACCTCTATTCCACTCGGCGACTTGTCGAGGCGGCTCAAGCACGTGGACATAATGCGGTTGTGATAGATTTTTTGCGTTGTTATATGAATATCACGCCACATAAGCCGACCATTCATTTTCATGGTCACGAACTTAATGATATAGATTCGGTCATACCCCGCATTGGTGCTTCGGTTAGTTTCTATGGCGCAGCGGTTGTTCGTCAGTTTGAAATGATGGGTATTCATACGCTGAATAAATCGGTAGGTATTACTCGTTCAAGAGATAAATTACATTCTTTACAGATGCTTTCTTGTAAAGGAATAGGTTTGCCGATTACAGGTTTTGCGAATAGGCCCGATGAAATTGAAGACTTAATTCGTATGGTTGGTGGTGCACCGTTGGTCATTAAATTACTGTCGGGAACTCAGGGAATAGGGGTAGTATTAGCAGAGACGAAGCAGGCAGCTAGTAGTGTGATTGAGGCTTTTATGGGATTAAAAGCGAATATTTTAGTACAGGAATATGTTGAAGAGGCAAAAGGTACGGATATACGCTGCTTTGTTATTGGTGGAAAAGTGGTTGCAGCAATGGAGCGAAAAGCGAAAGCAGGTGAGTTTCGTTCTAATTTGCATCGAGGTGGCTCATCAAAGCTGATAAAAATAACACCCGAAGAACGCTCTACAGCTGTGCGATCAGCAAAAATATTAGGATTGAATGTTGCAGGTGTTGATATTTTGCGCTCAAACCACGGCCCTGTGGTGATGGAGGTGAATTCATCGCCTGGCTTGGAGGGTATAGAGACTGCAACAGGTAAGGACATTGCTGGAATGATTATTGATTTTCTTGAGAAATCAGCATCAAAAAAAGTAGTAAAAACCGTAAAACAACAAGTAAATACAAGTTGAAATTTTTGCTTAAAGCATCATGATTTATGTGATTTGTCGTCGCTAATATCAAAGCCTCTTAAGCATTGAATGATTAAGGGGTAAATAATGGGGAATAAAATAATTATAGGTGGTGTCGAGGTAAAAGCAGGTGAGCATCGCTCGATAGACTTGCAACTACCACCACTTTACACACATACGTCTGTTGCCATGCCTGTGCATGTTATTAATGGCAAAAAACCAGGGCCCATTTTATTTGTCAGTGCGGCTATTCATGGTGATGAGATTAATGGTGTGGAAATTATACGTCGCTTAATCAGCTCTGAAACAGAGGAGATGAGTGATATTGTGGGTACGTTAATTGCTATTCCTGTGGTTAATGTCTATGGGTTTATTTCCCAATCTCGCTATTTGCCTGATAGACGTGATTTAAACCGTTCTTTTCCTGGTTCTGAAACAGGGTCTATGGCGGCGCGTCTCGCTAACACCTTTATTGAGGAGATTGTTTCCAAATGTACGCATGGAATTGACTTGCATACTGGAGCGCTTGCGCGAGAAAACTTGCCGCAAATACGTGCAGGCTTGAATACTGGTCCAAATGAAGGCATGGATATTCGAAAAATGGCCTGTGCTTTTAATGCGCCTGTTGTCATGAATTCCAGTAAATTAATTGATGGAACCTTACGCAAAGCTGTATCGACCTTTGGTATACCTGTTTTGTTATATGAAGCTGGAGAGGCGTTACGTTTTAATGAGGTTGCTATTCGAGCAGGTGTTAAAGGGGTTATTAATGTAATGCGGCATTTGGATATGTTGTCTGGCGGTAAACATTGCGATATTTATAACAAGCCTTTGCTTGCGACTTCTAGCTCATGGGTTCGAGCGTCACAAAGCGGTATTTTGCGCACGCTGATACCTTTAGGAGAGCAGGTCAATAAAGGTGACTTGCTTGGTATAGTTAGTGACCCTTTTGGAGAGTCAGAAGAACATCTTTTGGCGCCTAAAAGCGGTATTATTATAGGTAAATCAAATTTACCGTTAGCGAATGAAGGAGAGGCTCTCTTTCATATCGCTTATTTTGATAACCCTGATGATGTTGCTGATGCGGTGGGAGTATTCCAAGAAACGTATCGTTCTATGGAGACGGAATAATTCCTTTAAAAGTGGCTTCTACAAACTGCAAAGTGACAAAGAGAAAGGAATGTCGCCTAAAGCCTGATCTCCTCGTTCTGCTAAGTCTCCTGCTTTTACAAAGCGAACAGAAAAGCGTTGTTTTCCGGCGCTTATTTCTGGATAGTAGTCAGCATCTTCGTCGAGCCTAATGCGTAGCAATTGGTATTCGCGGTTTGGATTTAAGCCCGATTGAAAAAAGCCACCTTCTGCGATAACGTCTTCACTGTCACGACTTTCGCGTATGAGCTGTAATACGATTTCAATCGCGTCATAAGCCATTGAATAAGGTTCTACCCACTCGTTAAGGTCATTTGTTAGTTTTTCTTCAGATTGCGATAACCAGAAGCTGAACAGTGGTACATCAAAGCCATTCATGCTTCCTGCAATGCAGGAGCGTTGTCGTAGCAAATTCAAAAAGCTATGGCGTTTAAGTGTTTGTCCTAACTGCCCTCTAAAGCTATAAAGTTGTTTGCCTTTTTCTTCTAGCCGACTTAATACTTTTTGCAAACGGTCTGCGTCTACACCTTCTAAGTCAGAAAGGCGACGTACTGCTTGAGTCTGCCAATCTAATACATTGAGGATGGCATTCTTTACGTCTAAACGAGAGGATAGATTATAAAGTTCTAACAACACCATAATCGCCGCTTGGCAGTTTTCTGGAGTAGGGTGCTCCAAGTGCTTTCGAAAGCGTAAGATTAAATGCTCTAAGCGTAGAAATAGACGAATTTTTTCATTCAGTGGTTGTTCGTAAACAGCCATGCA
>CAZQTJ010000311.1:0-3004 GCA_964596035.1 uncultured Cocleimonas sp.
TTATCTAAATTATCACCTGTTTTTAGGTTGGTAAATAGGTAAGGTTTATCACCACGCATTCGCTTGGTATCGCTATCCATCACTTCTAAGGATGCGCCAACCATTGGTGCTAAATCGGTTTTGTTAATAATCAATAAGTCCGATTTAGTAATGCCAGGTCCACCTTTGCGGGGGATTTTATCGCCAGCGGCAACGTCGATTACATAGATGGTGAGATCAGATAGTTCGGGACTGAAAGTGGCACTGAGGTTATCGCCACCGCTTTCGATAATCACAAATTCTAGGTTTTCAAAGCGGTCGCATAAACCTTCAACCGCTGTGAGATTAATAGAGGCATCTTCGCGGATAGCGGTGTGTGGGCAGCCACCTGTTTCGACACCCACAATACGCTCGGCATCGAGCACTTCGTGACGCAGTAAAAATTCGGCATCTTCTTTGGTGTAGATGTCGTTAGTGACGACTGCAAAATCATGCTCATCTTTCATGACACGGCAAAGCTGACGGATTAAAGCGGTTTTTCCTGAACCGACAGGGCCACCAATGCCTAATCTAAGGACGGAATCTTTTTTCTTCATAGGGGAGTCTCAAGAGCGAAATAAACGTGAGTATTGTGTTTCGTGTTGTGCGCTAAGAATGGCAAGCATCGGTAGCGATGCGCCAATTTCAGCAGTTTTGATGCTTAGACCTTGCTGGACAATCTCGGGAATCAGCTCGATGGTATGGGAGAGTATTTTTTGCCCGTCGGTTTGACCCAAAGGGACTAGCTTAATCGCGGCGGCAATTTGATTGTCTAACCACGACCAAAGGTAGCCTGTACAAGCTTCTTCGCAACTAATCTGCCATTTTACAGCGGCTAAAGTGAACAGTGTTAAAAAACTGACCTCAGTATTTTTCTTCCATGCTTCGGCTTCTTTAATACCCAAATCAAACAACAAACGAGCCAATGCGATACCGAGTTGATGATCTTCATCGCGTAGCTCTTTGCTTTCACGCTGGGCGCGTAGGCATTGATTCCAGTAATTTACCTGTTCCAGATCATCATCGAGCCATGCTTGATATAAGCGGGAGAATAGCGGTACATCTGTTGGTTGCAAGCTGTAGCGCAAACTATCTTCTAGGCAAGCTTGCGTGGTTTTAGCATTGCTTATCAAGCCTGTTTCTATTGCCGACTCCAAGCCTTGCGAGTAAGCAAATGCACCCACAGGAAGCGTTGGGCTACTAAGTTGTAATAATCTGAGTAATTGCAAAGGCTGAGCCATTTTAATGCTTATTTTCTTGGCTTTTTATCGTTATGACGTACTTTTTTTGCCTTCGTTTTAGGGCGCATTTTATAAGTGACAACGGCAAGTAAAGCAACTAGCGCAACGAATGTGGCTATATGAAATGGGCTAGTGAGCAAGTGCATTACTTGTTCATACAGGCTATTGCTGTGTAAGACCTCGGGATGCGCTAAAGCGATATTATTAAAAGAAACAAGAGCGACAAATAAAAGTGATTGTTTGATCATAGTTAAACTATTTTCCAGTGGGGTTTATTAATGTGAATGAGGGTGATGAGAACTTGTGTGATAAGCCCCTGATTCAGGCTCAAACGGTGCTTGCTCAAGGTGAGTTTCTAAGCCCAAACCACGTACCATGTCATCAAGTACATGGTCATGTTGATAACGAATAAAATCAGCGGCAATTTGCAAACTCACATGACGATTACCCAGATGATAACAAGTGCGCGCAAGTTGTAAAGTATCATTACAATAGACTGTTGATACGGTTTCTAAAGCGGCTTTAATCTGGATAATGACGCGTGCATTATTATCATGCGGTTCGCTGATTAAAAGGTCATTATGGTGGAGGCTTTTACCATTTTCTAAGACGATACCCGCCTCACGACCATCATCGAGTTGGGCTTTTAAACGGCTTTTATTTCGCTGGTCGAAAGTGAGCGTTAGCGTGGTGTCTGGAGCTAACGATTCCGCCGTTTTTTGATTAAATTTCAGCATAGAGAATAATATCCGTCGCCCTTAGAACAAGAAATAGCGTTGTGCTAATGGCAACACTTCTGCGGGTTCACACGTTAATAACTCCCCATCGGCACGCACTTGATAGGTTTGCGAGTCTACTTCTATTTTAGGTAAGTAATCATTGTGAATCAGGTCTTTTTTCGTCACTGTGCGACAGCCTTTAACAACGCCAATCAAGCTTTCTAGCCCTAGCTCATCTGCTATTCCCGCAGCGGCGGCGGCTTGAGAAACAAAGCTCATGCGAGTTGCTAGGCGAGAGCGTCCGTAAGCGCCAAACATGGGGCGATAATGCACGGGTTGAGGGGTTGGAATCGAGGCATTAGGGTCGCCCATTGCTGCGGAGCTTATCACGCCACCTTTGATAATCAGACTTGGTTTTGTGGCAAAAAAAGCAGGTTTCCACAACACAATATCAGCGAGCTTACCGACTTCAAGAGAACCGACTTCATGCGCGATACCGTGCGATAAGGCGGGGTTGATGGTGTATTTGGCGATATAACGCTTAATGCGCTGATTGTCATGTGTGGCTGGGTCGCCTGCTAATGCACCGCGTTGGACTTTCATTTTATGCGCGGTTTGCCATGTGCGGGTAATGACTTCGCCCACACGTCCCATAGCTTGAGAGTCGGAGGAGATCATCGAGAATGCACCTAAATCATGCAAAATATCTTCCGCTGCAATGGTCTCACGACGAATACGTGACTCTGCAAATGCCACATCTTCGGCAATACTGGGTGATAAATGATGACACACCATTAACATATCCAAATGCTCGTCAATGGTATTGACGGTGTAAGGACGGGTTGGATTGGTGGATGAGGGCAGTACGTTCATTTCGCCACAGGCTTTGATAATATCAGGCGCGTGTCCACCACCTGCGCCTTCGGTATGGAAGGTGTGAATGGTACGGTCTTTAAATGCCGCCAGTGTATCTTCAACAAAGCCCGATTCGTTTAAGGTGTCGGTATGAATGGCGACTTGTACATC
>CAZQTJ010000312.1:0-2996 GCA_964596035.1 uncultured Cocleimonas sp.
GTTTCAGCCGTTTCAGCCGTTTCAGCCGTTTCAGCCGTTTCAGCCGTTTCAGCCGTTTCAGCATTATTTTTTGATATTGTATTTGTATCTTCAAGCTTTACTTTACTATTTTTCACCTCGGTATCAACCTTAACAAGATCTTTTTCAGCTTGATCTTTCCACCAAAAATTATAAAACAACCACTCTGCTAACCAGCCTGATAAAACACCCAATATAAACATACTCATCATTTATCCCTCAAATATTCTATTCATTTTTAGCTTATTGTATAAGCTAAGTCATTATCGAAACTGAATTGATATTAAAAAAGTCTCTATACCATAAAAATAACAGCTAAAAATGATGCTTAAAAACGTGCACGAAATAAATAAGGAAGCACTTGAAAGCTCATTTTTTAATCCAAACGGTTGAATTTAACCGACCTAACAAAACACCCTAACTCACAAATATAGTAAAATATTCCTATCTTTGCTAATACACCAATAAGAATAACAAAATGAAGTCACCCCTAAGTATAACACTTGTATTTTTGCTATTAATCAGCGCCCCTTTCTCTGTTATTGCAACAAACATTGATGAATCTTTAGATCAACAGCTTCGCTCATTAACAAAGCAGTTAAAATTAACAGGAATCCCTAAAGCATCATCACCGTTACCATCAATAAACTCCCCTTTAGCGCAGTTAGGAATGAAACTATTTTACTCCAAAGCTTTGGGAGGAGAATATGATGTTGCTTGCGTTTCTTGCCATCACCCTATGCTTGGTGGTGGCGACAATCTTTCACTACCAATAGGCACACATGCTAAACAAGCTGATATATTAGGAGAAGGACGAGTATTAAAAAATGGCTATAACATTGAAGTTCCAAGAAATGCGCCCTCTACTTTTAATATTGCTTATTACAAAAAAAACCTATTTTATGACGGGCGCATACGATCTATTAAAAATAAAAATATAAGTGGTATTGGCACACCCGACGTTCCTTATAAAAAAGATGATCTTTTAGCAGGTGAAAATTTAGTCCAAGCTCAAGCTCGTTTCCCTATCATTTCCATAGCAGAAATGCGCGGTAACTTTATGCCAACATCGCATCATCAAACAGTACGTCGAGCTTTAGCAAATAGACTAAAAAACAAATGGCTAAATGAATTTCGCAAAGGATTTTCTGATAAAAAAGGAAGCAAAGACGAGTTAATTACCGAACAAAATATATCGGCCGCGATTGCTGAATATGAGCGTTCCCAAATATTTATTAATAACCCATGGAAACATTATCTTCAAGGAGACGATAAGGCTATTTCAAGCGAAGCTAAGCGAGGTGCTTTATTATTTTTCACATCAAAAGCAAAAAATGGCGCAAATTGCAGTAGCTGCCATCGTGGTGATTTCTTTACGGATGAGGCATTGCATAATACTGCTATACCTCAAATTGGCGTGGGCAAAGGTGCAGGTGCAACTAAAACAAATGATTATGGCGCTGGAGATGTCACCAAGAAAATAAATGATAAATTCCGTTTTCGCACCCCCACTTTGTTAAACATCGAAGTAACGGGACCGTGGGGTCATTCTGGTGCTTACACTAGCTTAGAAGGGATAACGCGCCATATGCTTTCTCCACTTAAAAGTATTCGGTCGTTTGATCTTGCCCAGATAAGGCAAAAAAAGATGAAGCTTGATGATATGAAAATAAATACGGCAGAGGCTATAAAAGCAGGTGTAGAAATAGATGCTATAAATACACTCTCTGATAGTGAGATTAAAAGCATCGTTGCTTTTTTAAAAACGCTAACCGACCCCTGCGTAAAAAGTCGAAAATGTTTGTCCGCATGGATTCCAAATAAAGCAAGTAATGACCCTGATGGTTTAATGCTTCATGCTTTAAGCAGGCGCGGTAAGCTCCTCTAAAGACCAACGAGGTCGGGGGTGAATAATAGCGTCTTCCACCTGCCCTGCTTGCAAACGAATTGCTCCTGCATAAGCAATCATTGCGCCGTTGTCGGTACAATATTCCATTCGCGGAAAAAAAACATCTGCATCTAATTGTTGCAACTGTTCACGCAGGCGCTTATTCGCTCCAACACCACCCGCTATAACTAAGCGCGACCCTTTTGTCAATTCTAAAGCGCGACGACATTTAATAAACAGTGTATCTACGACAGCCTCTTGAAATGCATGTGCTATATCCGCTTGTGTTTGCTCTGTTTTTGCAGACTTATTCCATGTTGTTAAGGCAAAGGTTTTAAGACCGCTAAAACTAAAATCTAAGCCTGGACGATTCACCATTGGGCGAGGAAACTTATACACATCGGCATGTCCTTTCAAGGCTAGCTCTGCAAGTATCGGACCTCCAGGATAAGCCAGTCCTAGCATCTTAGCTGTTTTATCAAAGGCTTCACCGACAGCATCATCAAGTGATTCACCTAATATTTTATATTCACCGACTGCTTTAACATCAACTAATAAAGTGTGTCCACCTGAAACTAATAATGCCACGAAAGGAAAGCTAGGAGGATTATCTTCTAGCATTGGAGCAAGTAAATGACCTTCCATATGATGAACAGCAACAGCGGGAATATCTAAACCCCATGCTAGTGTACGCCCTATCGAAGCACCGACCATTAGTGCGCCAATTAAACCGGGGCCTGAGGTGTAAGCAATGCCGCCTAGCTCCGACATAGATACATTTGCATCGGATAACACACCTTTAATTAAAGGCGTTGCTTTACGAATATGATCTCTTGATGCCAGCTCTGGAACAACACCACCATACTCGGCGTGTAGCTCTATCTGTGAATATAAACGGTCGGCGATAATCCCTTTGTTGCTGTCATAAATGGCGACGCCCGTTTCATCACAGGATGATTCTATTCCCAATACTTTCATTATTTCCTTACTAAACTTATACTCGCCACCGATTTATCCCTAATGTAATCAGATGGTAACTATTCAACTATATGATTCATACGCCCGCTAGTCTACATTAACGCCATCTAAG
>CAZQTJ010000313.1:0-2993 GCA_964596035.1 uncultured Cocleimonas sp.
AGTTATAGCGCTATGCAGGCACAGCCTTTTCTCCATATGCCAAAGTGATTTTTCCTGCTTTCTCGCTAATACGCACTGTACCGCCTTTACTCAACTTACCAAATAATAATTCATCAGCAAGAGGACGTTTTATTTTCTCTTGAATCAAACGCTCCATAGGACGTGCGCCCATTTTTACATCATAACCTTCTTTCGCCAACCAACGCTTTGCTTTGTCATCGACTATTAAGACGACATTCTTATCGATCAGCTGAGCTTCCAGACGAATCAAAAATTTATCCACAATTGATACAATGACTTTTGGCAGCAATGCTCCAAACTGAATAACTGCGTCTAAACGATTACGAAATTCAGGTGTAAAAGCACGTTCAATTGCTTTACCAATGTCTGAGGCATGATCCTGCTTAGTAAAGCCTAAAGAACTACGATTGATATCATGTGCACCCGCATTACTGGTCATAATCAAAATCACATTACGGAAATCAACTTTACGACCATTACTATCCGTTAGACTGCCGTTATCCATTACTTGCAATAGAATATTGAAAACATCAGGATGAGCTTTCTCAATTTCGTCTAGTAAAAGAACCGCGTGAGGATTTTTATTAACAGCATCTGTCAACAAACCACCTTCATCAAAACCAACATAACCTGGGGGCGCACCAATCAAACGAGAAACCGTGTGACGCTCCATATACTCCGACATATCAAAGCGTAATAACTCAACACCCAAATGCTCAGATAGTTGTTTGGCTACTTCCGTCTTACCTACACCAGTAGGACCTGCGAATAAAAATGAGCCTATTGTTTTCCCATCTTCACGCAAACCAGAGCGCGCCATTTTAATAGACGTTACTAACTGCGTAACAGCATTGTCTTGCCCAAAGACAACACGCTTTAAGTTATTCTCCAACTTCTTTAACACCGCCATATCAGAAGACGACACTGTTTTAGGTGGAATACGCGCCATTTTAGCAATTATATCCTCAACATCATGAACAGAAATCGTCTTTTTTCTGGATGATTTTGGCTCTAATTGGCGACGCGCACCCGCTTCATCAATCACATCAATGGCTTTATCTGGCAAATGACGATCTGTTATATAACGAGCGGAAAGTTCTACCGCAGACTCTAATGCTGGCAGTGTATATTTTACATTATGATATTTTTCATAGTGTGACTTTAAGCCTTTCAATATTTGAATAGTTTCAGAAACGCTCGGCTCATTAATATCGATTTTTTGGAAACGACGCGCCAACGCTCTATCTTTTTCAAAAATACTATGATATTCCTGATAAGTTGTTGACCCCATACACTTTAACTCACCCGATGCCAGCATTGGCTTGATAAGGTTTGATGCATCCATTGTGCCACCTGAAGTAGCACCTGCGCCAATAATGATATGTATCTCGTCGATAAACAAGACAGCATGATCTTCATCTTTAATCTGATTTAGCACAGCTTTTAAGCGCTTCTCAAAATCACCACGATACTTCGTTCCCGCAACTAAAGCCCCTAAATCTAAAGAATAGATTGTGGCTCCTTGCAAGACTTCAGGCACTTCTTTATCAATAATACGCTTCGCTAAACCTTCCGCTATGGCTGTTTTACCCACACCTGCTTCGCCAACCAACAAAGGGTTATTTTTACGACGACGACAAAGCACTTGAACCGCTCTCTCAACTTCGCCATCACGACCTATTAACGGATCAATTTTACCTGCTTCGGCTTGTTCATTTAAGTTTGATGCAAAGCGTTGCAATGGTGTTTCAGCAGGAACTTCTTCCTCTTCGACAAGAGAAATATCATCTGACATTTCAGGGTCGTCATCCATCATAAATTCACCTAACGATATTTCATCATCCGTTTTGTGAATACCATGCGAAACATAGTTAACCAAATCTAAGCGTGCCATATTTTGACGGGACAAATAATAAACAGCGTGGGACTCTGGTTCACCAAAAATAGCAACAAGAATATTCTCCCCTGTCACCTCATCTTTCCCTGATGCTTGCACATGATAAACAGAACGCTGTATAACACGCTGAAAACCTAGCGTTGGCTGTGTATCACGCTCATCTTCCTCAACCAGAACAGGCGTACTTTCTTCTATAAAACTTTCCAACTCTGTTTGCAATACAGGAATATCGATACCGCAAGCACGCAAGGCTTCTGCAGCCGTAGGATTGCTTGTCATTGCTAAAAGCAAATGTTCTACGGTAACAAACTCATGATGCTTATCACGCGCTTCGGTAAACAAACGATTAATGGAGTATTCGACTTCTGCACTTAACATTTTTCATACCTCTTCCATAGTACATAACAGCGGGTGCTGACACTCACGCGCGTAATCATTGACAAGATCTACTTTTGTTTCAGCAATCTCTTTAGTATAGATTCCACAAACACCTTTCCCCTTTGTATGAACACTTAACATCACACGGGTTGCACCTTCTTGATTCAACCCAAAAAAGTTTTGCAATACCTCAACCACAAACTCCATTGGAGTAAAGTCATCATTTAATAGTATAACTTTATATCGTGCTGGTTCTTTAACTTTTGGACGGGATTCTTCTACCGCCAAACCTAAATCGTGGTCTGACTCATGTGAATTAGCCATAAATATTCTTATCTGCCTTACTTTTATGAAATTATTTGATTAACTGAAGGGGATAAAAACCCAACATTTACCCAATTTTTTATAGTGTGGCAAACCAAAAGGCTTGCTAGTTGAAGAACACCTTTATTGCCAAGCAAGCCAGATAAAAAACATAACTTATGTGACCGCATTAGGAAGCTAGGGTTCCTTTTCTGATCAGACTACAATTATAAATCACCACATCTTATGGCAAATAAAACTATACTATCAGATAAATATAATGATAGGGGGCTATACCTATAAAACAAGGTACTAAAGGCTAAATACTGCTATAGTTAGCAATTTTAAAAAGCACTAATTTGCTTGTATAAACCTGAATCCGTGAGGTCACTAC
>CAZQTJ010000314.1:0-2993 GCA_964596035.1 uncultured Cocleimonas sp.
GTGATTTATCAGACATAAAAAGTAGTGAGTTATGAAATTATTTGGATATTACGCTTATCAGTAGAAGAAAGGTAGTTGTGTTCATTTATTTAAGTTGAATTCGTAAGGCTAAAGTTTTACGCCTTAAGGGGGAGTGGTTTAAAAATAAGCGCGGGAGAATTGGCATGAAAAATTGAGGTGGGGAAAAGACAAGCCTATAGTGACAGGGCTTGCCTTTGGGAGAATGGAGAGATGGATTATTTCTTGAAATAAACCGTTGTTAAACCAAAGCTAACCCATGCTTGCATACCACCACGATACCACTTTAATTTTTCTGCTGGGTAGCCTTTTTTAAGTAATAGTTTAATATTTTCACTGGACTGAGGACACCATGCCCCATTACAGAATATGACGAGTGTTTTAGCCTTGCTGAAGTCCATTTTGTCATCTTTAATAACAACATCAAAACGATCTGCCATCACGTCTTCAGCACTTGACGCATCTTCCCAAGCTTCTGCGCCTTTTACGCTAAGCTGTGTCCAAGGAATATTCACAGACCCAGGAATTGTACCGCGCGTCATCCATTCAGGGGTTCTTGCGTCAATGACTAGAATAGAGCTATCACCTGCGGATGATTTTTTAAGGTAATCCAGCATTTCTAGCTCTGCAATAGTTTCAACTTTAGGGGCTAAAGTTGCGGGTTGAATACAGAAAGGAGGGCAAGCGCGCGATGTTTTAGTAAACATCGCAGGAATAGTGTTTTTCACATTTTGATTACGTTGAATCGTCATGCGTTTGCCCATATGAACCACATCAACAGAGGATAAATTGGGGGTGATTTTAACCGTTACGTCCTTGGCATGTGCTGTAAAGCTAAGGATGGAAAGTAGTAAAGCACCTGTCATTAACGCTATTTTTCTTGTCATCATAGTAATGTCCTAGTCAAAGAATATAAGTGTATTCTAATTTAGTTAAATACTATGCATTGCTCCTTGATTTATATCAGGTGACCTTGCTTTTAATGACGGGGAGTTTTAGGTATCAAGCACTTCCCATCGTTGATATTTATCAGCAAGTAAGGTTTCTACCTGCTTGAGTTTATTGGTTGTTTTAGCTACTTTTTGGTGATCTTGAGTGAAAAAATCAGGCGCTGCCATTATTTCTTGTAATGATTCGATTTCATTCTCTAATTTTTCAATCTCTTTTGGTAAGGCTTCAAGTTCGCGTTGCTCGTTGTAGCTGAGCTTTTTTTCTTTTGTAGAGCTTGCTTTTTTTATCGCTTCTTTTTCTATGGGAGTAGTGTCGGTATCAGTTTCTTTCGTTAGACCTTTATTAGTCTCATCGGCAAGGCCCGCGCTAGGATTTAATGCTTGCCATTCATCATAACTACCTAAAAACTCATCAATTTCGCCGTCACCTTTAAAGACTAGGCAACTACTAACAATATTATTGATAAAGGCACGGTCATGACTAACGATGAGCACAGTACCCGTGTAATTGAGAAGTAGTTCTTCCAGTAGCTCTAAAGTTTCCACGTCTAAATCATTGGTTGGCTCATCAAGTACCAATACATTAGCGGGTTTGATAAATAATTTAGCGAGTAATAAACGATTGCGCTCTCCACCAGAGAGTGCCTTAACAGGTGAGTTGACTCGTTCTGGTGTGAATAAAAAATCTTGCAAGTAGCTGATAACGTGCTTGCTTTCACCTTTTATGGTGATGCGATCTGCGCCATTATCGAGATTGTCTTTTACTGTTTTTGTTTCATCGAGCTGAGAGCGTAATTGATCAAAATAAGCAACTTGTAGGTTTGTTCCTTCGATAAATTTTCCAGAGCCTTCATCAGGTGGTATCTCTCCGAGTAAAACACGCAATAAGGTGCTTTTACCCACACCGTTAGGGCCGATTAAGCCAATCTTATCGCCACGTTGCACTAGCAAAGAGAAATCATCAATGAGTACGCGCCCATCGGGAAGGGTGTAGGTTAAGTTTTCAACCTCAACCACTCGTTTGCCTGTACGTTCACCAGAGTCAACGCGTAAGGTTGCGCTGCCTTGTTGATTACGACGTTGCGAGCGTTCTTTGCGCATTTTTTCTAAAGAGCGTACACGACCTTCATTACGGGTACGGCGTGCCTTAATGCCTTGGCGAATCCAAACCTCTTCTTGGGCTAGTTTTTTATCAAAACGTTTGTTTTCTAGCTCTTCCGCATGGAGCACTTCTTCTTTGCGACGCAAGAAGTTTTCATAGTCACCTGGCCAGCTAGTGGCTTTACCTCGGTCTAATTCTATAATACGGGTCGCCAATGAACGTAAAAAAGCACGGTCATGGGTAATGAAAATCAAAGCACCTTTATAGGTCGTCTTTAAGAACTCTTCTAACCATAAAATGGCATTAATATCCAAATGATTGGTTGGCTCGTCGAGTAACAAAATATCAGGCTCTTGCACTAAAGCCCGCGCGAGTAACACGCGACGTTTAATACCACCTGAAAGTTTCATAAAGTCAGCATCAGGATTCAACTTGAGTAAAGAAATCACCTTGTCTATATTGACTTGAAAATGCCAGCCATTGCCTGCCTCAAGCTTTTGTTGCAAGTGCCCCATCTCTGTCATCCAGTCTTCTGATCCAACATCCTCTCGTTCATTAAGAATATGATATTGCGTTAGAATAGCCCCCATCTCAGCAAGCCCAGAAGCGACCACTTCATAAATTGTCCCCGTCATATCACGGGGCACTTCCTGCTCTAGTTGGGTAACGATAGAGCCTTTCTCCAGAATAATATCGCCAGAATCCGCTTTCACCGTGCCATTGATAACCTTCATCAAGCTGGACTTTCCTGCGCCATTACGACCAATCAAACAGATACGTTCACGCGGTTCAACGGTTAAATTAACACCGTCAAGAAGAGCAGGGCCGCCGTAGCTGAGTTGGATATTTTGTAATTGAAGTAAAGCCATGATGTGAGTCTGTGTTGAATGTTAATGAAAAGAGGGGAGTTTAAAGGAATTAAG
>CAZQTJ010000315.1:0-2979 GCA_964596035.1 uncultured Cocleimonas sp.
GGGGTGTATTTGCAACAAGGTTAAAGAGGCTAAATTTTTATTGTCTATATAGGTTGCGCCTGTGTCGATATAAAAAATATTATCTATATGTAGTGGTTTGTTATGGGGGGTATGTCCCATTACTACAAGCTGTATGCCTTCAATTGGATTGGTTTTATTATTCATGCGCATTTTTTTGTGGCGTAAGCGTGACCATAAAACATACTGTTTTAGTTCGTGATCTGTAGAGATGGTTTTTACAATATCAACCCAGTTTCTATCAGCGGGAAGGTCAGCATGTGCTACTCCAACACTTCCTATTGCGGTTTCAATTTCGAACAAATAGGGAAGCTTCGCAATTTTACTATGGATACTATCTTGAGTTTCTTTTGATAGCTCTTTCCACCAAGCACCACCATTATACTTTGTCCAGTTGTGTAAGTTATATTCCGATACCCTTGAGTCGAGCAACATGCTTTCGTGATTGCCCATTATGGAATAAAACCAAGGTTTATTGAGAAACTCTAATACTCTATGTGATTCATTTCCTCTATCGATTAAATCGCCTACAGCGAAAACTCTATCGGTATTAGGATCGAAAGAGACTTTTTTTAATAATTCTTCTAAACTGCTAAACATTCCATGTATATCGCCAACGACAAAATCTCTGCCTTTGCGGTTAATTGGGATATATTTAAAAAGAAAGTTTTGCATGAAAATAGAGTAGCCCGCTGAATGTTATATTACTTTTGATGCGTAATTAAGCACTTTACAGGCTCAATAATTTTACGAGTGATGGGAATGAATCGACAAGACGTACTGCAATTTTATCCTCAACTTACTTTATTCTTGAGGTCCTTTAGGGTACTAAACCTGTTTTCTATCACTGTGGTCATCATACTATATTTGCTATCAACTTATTGCTTACTTAAAGGACAAATGGTATTAGCTATTATATTAGCGACACTAGCGCTAGTATTTTTTCATCTAGCACAAAAAACTATGTTAAGTGGGTTAAAGTATTGGCTGTATCGAGATAAGGATAATAGAGCGATGCTGGATTTTTTAGATAGGGAAATAGAAACAAGGTCGGCTAAGTTGGCGGAAAATAAAAAGGGAGGAGAGGTAAAAGAATTTTTGTTGTTGTTAGACAAAGTAATGGGGATTGTGGAGGAAAGGGAGTAGCCACTTTTAACAATAAAAAGTGGCTAAAAAATGAACTTTTAAACGTTGTCTGCGATAAAGCTAAGTATGTTTTTGCTAGGGACTTTCTCCGCGTCATTGGCAGTACGTGCTTTATATTCAAGTGTATCTTCTTTTAAGCCACGATCTGATATAACAATGCGATGGGGAATGCCGAGTAGTTCGTGATCAGAGAACATCGCACCAGCACGCATATTTCTATCATCTAGTAACACATCGTACCCTGCATTAAGAAGGTCTTGATATAAAGTATCTGTCACCGTTTTTACTTGCTCTGATTTATGATAGTTCAAAGGTACAAGACTAATCTGGAAGGGCGCTAAGGCGGTGGGCCATACAATTCCTTGCTCATCAAAATTCTGTTCGATGCTTGCCGCGACTAGGCGTGAGACTCCAATACCATAACAGCCCATTGTCATTACTTCTGCTTTACCATTTTCATTAAGAACTGTCGCATTGAGTGCTTCTGAGTATTTCTTTCCTAGTTGGAAAATATGCCCCACTTCAATGCCACGTAGAATAGATAAAGTCCCTTTACCATCGGGGCTAGGGTCGCCATCGACGACGTTACGAATATCAACAAATTGTGCTTCTGGTAAATCTCTTTCCCAGTTTACGCCTGTTAGATGTTTGCCATCCTCATTGGCTCCACAAACAAAGTCAGCCATTTTTTGTGTGGAAAAATCAGCAAAAATAGGAATGCTCAAACCTAAAGGGCCAACAGAGCCTGGTTTACATCCTGTGCTTGCGATGACCTGTTCTTCGCTGGCAAATTCTAGTGGACTAGCAATACCTTCTATTTTCTCAGCTTTAATTTCATTAAGCTCACGGTCTCCACGTATTAATAGCGCGACCACATTATCATCATCACCCAATACAAGTAGCGTTTTGATAATTCTGTTGGTATCAATAGTAAGGAAGTTGGCAACTTCTTCTATGGTGTGTTGGTTTGGTGTTTCTATGGTCTGCATTTCAACCGATGGTGCAGGGCGATCACCTATTGGTGCAATCGCTTCAGCTAATTCTACGTTGGCGGCGTAATGACTCTCGGACGAAAACGCGATAGCATCTTCTCCAGAGTCAGCAAGTACATGAAATTCATTAGAGGCACTGCCGCCAATAGAGCCAGTGTCGGCATCAACGGCGCGATAATCTAGCCCCATGCGCTCGAATATACGGCAATAGGTCGCGTACATTGTGTCGTAGGTTGTTTGTAATGATGCTTGAGAAAGATGAAAGGAATAGGCATCTTTCATTAAAAATTCACGCGCACGCATCACGCCGAAACGAGGGCGAACTTCATCACGAAATTTAGTTTGAATTTGATAATAACTGATAGGCAGTTCTTTATAGCTACGCAATTCTTTACGAACATAGTCGGTAATAATTTCTTCATGCGTAGGGCCATAGCAAAACTCACGACCATGACGATCTTTCATGCGTAATAGTTCTGCACCGTATTGTCCCCAGCGGTTTGACTCTTGCCACAATTCTGCGGGCTGAATGGAAGGCATGAGTAATTCGATTGCTCCTGCTTTATTCATCTCTTCACGAATAATAGCCTCAACTTTACGTAATACCTTTAAACCAAACGGTGCCCATGTGTATAAGCCAGAAGCAAGGCGGCGAATGAGCCCCGCTTTTAGCATCAGTTGATGACTGATGATTTCAGCATCGGCAGGGGTTTCGCGGAGAGTAGAAATAGGAAATTGAGAAACTTTCATGGGCTTTAGTGCTTTTATAGGAGAAGAATTAAAGGTGTGATTATACGTTGAAATGGATGTGACAGAAAGATGT
>CAZQTJ010000316.1:0-2956 GCA_964596035.1 uncultured Cocleimonas sp.
TTGATGACTCACAATGTCGATAGCGCTATTAATAGCAGCAATTAGACTACCCGTCTCAGCTTTTCCTGTGCCAGCTAAACCTAAGGCAGTGCCATGATCGACCGAGGTGCGGATGATGGGTAGCCCTAGTGTGATGTTCACTGCATGTCCAAAACCTGCATATTTTAGTACGGGTAAACCTTGGTCGTGAAACATCGCTAATACAGCATCAGCTCCCTCTAAGTGACGCGGTGTAAATAAAGTATCTGCGGGTAGGGGACCTGTGATATTCATACCCTTGTCTTTTAGTTTTTTGAGGGTCGGCTCAATGGTGTCAATTTCTTCCATCCCCATATGACCGCCTTCGCCTGCGTGAGGGTTTAAGCCACAGACCAAAATATGTGGATTATCGATACCAAATTTTGATCGTAGATCATGATTCATAATGTCTAGAATTTCTGTTAGCGATTGTTCTGTTATCGCTTCACTGACTTCAGAGACAGGTAAATGTGTAGTCGCTAGAGCAACGCGTAATTTGTCGGCAACTAACATCATCACTGGTAATTTAGCCTTGGTTTTCTCGGCAAAAAATTCGGTATGACCTGTGAATGCTATACCTGCATCATTAATAATTCCTTTGTGTAATGGGGCAGTTACAATAGCTGAAAATTCATTATCTAAACAACCTTGTGCAGCGCGATCTAACGTTTTTAGAACATAGTGAGCATTGGCGGAATTTAGCTCTCCAGCAGTTACTTTTTCAGGGCAGTCTATATGCAATAAGGTGATTTCATTGATTGCATTGAGTGTTGGAGGTTTTTCTGCTTGATACTCACGAAGACTCAGCGGAATGCCTAAAATATCTGCACGTTGTTGCATGACATCACGATCAGCAATAATCACTAACTCGGCAGGTTGAATCTGCTGTGATAACTGAATTAATAAGTCAGGGCCAATACCCGCAGGATCACCTGCGGTAACAGCTAGTCGAGTTATGCTCATAATTAAAAATCCTTGGGATGTTTTTGCTCTAAAGTATTAATATTTTGCACGAAATAGGGCGTTTCTCGCTATTTCACAGTGATCAATGGAACATAAAAGACTATTTGATAGTGTGCTTTATCCATCTTGGTAATATACTTCAGCTATGAATGAAACTAAACGAAATATACAAGGTATTAAGCATCGTGGGGCTGAGAAGGTCGCGCGTATACCGATTAAAGTTATTCCAAGCACTGAAATAAAACGCAAACCCGCTTGGATTCGTGCAAAAGCGCCAACGACTCCAGAAGTTAAAAAATTAAAAAAAATTCTTCGTGAGCAAAAATTAAATACCGTCTGTGAAGAAGCTGCTTGTCCTAACTTGGGTGAGTGTTTCACTAAAGGTACAGCCACTTTTATGATTATGGGTGATATTTGTACGCGCCGATGCCCTTTTTGTGATGTCGGGCATGGCCGACCTAATCCTTTAGATGTTAATGAACCCCTGAATTTAGCCGAAACCATTCAAGCGATGTCTTTAAAATATGTGGTTATTACCTCGGTAGATCGTGATGATTTACGCGATGGCGGGGCTTCGCATTTTGTTGAGTGTATTCGTAAAGTGCGTGAATATTGCCCTGATATTCGTATCGAAATATTAGTGCCTGATTTTAGAGGGCGCATGGATATTGCCCTTGAAGTTATGAGCGATGCGCCGCCAAATGTGTTTAATCATAATTTGGAAACCGTACCTCGTTTATATAAAAAAGCACGTCCAGGATCAGATTATCAATGGTCATTAGATTTAATTAAACGATTTAAAGCGATGTATCCTCATCTTCCTACAAAATCGGGCTTGATGTTAGGTTTAGGGGAGACCTTAGAAGAGGTTCAACTTGTGATGCAAGATTTACGTGATCATGGTTGCGATATGCTAACGCTTGGGCAATATTTACAACCTAGTTTAGATCATCTTGCAGTTGAGCGTTTTGTAACGCCTGATGAGTTTGATGATATGGCAAAACTTGGCTATGAAATGGGTTTTTCTCATGTTGCAAGTGGGCCAATGGTACGTTCGTCTTATTATGCTGATGAGCAAGCGGAAGGTTTATAGTTGAGGTCAAACCTGCTTAGTTTATAATCTTAACAAAAGCAGGTTATTGGATTTTTACAAAATAAGAGATAGTGGCGCTAATACCGCAGGTAAATATTCTAATACTTTCTTCTCTTTTACCTTTCTATCTGATTTTAGTACAACGATACGATCATCTGCTTTTAAGATTGGGTCTGGAATAAGTCCTCGACGTACGCTATCTAAATTCACCGCATACTGTTTTCCATCTCTGAAAACAACAATACCTTTCGTGTCGGCCATTTCGGTAATACCTTGAGATAGTGCTATCGCTTGTAAAAAGCTTAAAGAACCTTTAGTAGGGAATTGAAAAACGCCAGGTGTTTGAACTGCACCTTCTACCGTCACATTGCTACGTTTAAGTTTTCGTTCGGTTCTCTTGATGGTAACTTTCGGGTTTTGTAAGTCTTTACTTAATAATTTTTCAATTTTATCTTCTGCTTGTTGTAGGCTAAGTCCTAATACATTTAGACTGCCAATATAAGGTAGAGAGATAATACCTGTTGATTCAACAATAATGTTATGAGCAGATAACTCAGGTATTTTGAATACCGTAATATCCAATTTATCTTGAGATGCGATAGCAGGATTTACAGGAGTAGCGCCTATTGCAGTGCCAACGTGTTTTACAGGCATTGGTATACTGCTAATAGTATTTGCTGGTGTTGGAGTTTGTTCGTATGTGCGTGATTTATTGCTACAAGCCACAAGGCTTCCACAAATAAAGAGAAGTGGGATGAGTTGTGTTGCTTTCATTTTTTTCACTGAATCTACCTTATTTTAATTTTTTGGGCATCCATCATATATTTAACCTGAATCCGTGAGGTCACTACGGCACAGGACGCAAGCTATTGATTCATCACA
>CAZQTJ010000317.1:0-2953 GCA_964596035.1 uncultured Cocleimonas sp.
ATAGCTAAAATCGGTCTATCAAAAATTGTTCCATAGTCATCTGTTTTACAATACCCCTCTTTAGTTGAGACAAACAAAGCGTTTGGAGCAACATCAAAACCAAAAGTGGCTATTTGAGCATACGCTTTATCACTATGAGGTATACCCATCATGTCAAAATAGTTTCGTAAATCTAGCTCTGAGGCATAGGAATAAGCAATAATGAGCCAGTCATTATCTCGAATGTTGTTAATCTCATCCAATGTGTAAGTTGAAAATCCAACCGAAGCTTTTCTATCTTCCCAATCTTTTTTCGCTCGAACCATTTCACGCTCTAAAATATGGACTCTAGCCAATACATGCCAACCATTCTCTACTTTACCCAGTTTCTCTGCATGCATCATCGCTTGAATTTTCAGTAAATACTGTTCACCTAGCCCTGCTTTGTCCCAAAGATTGGTTTTTAAATAGGCTGTCACATCTGCTTGTCCTACTGCACTTTGTACGGTGTCAAAAATACTCTTAAAGGGTAATCCCTGACAATCAGGTTCTCCCCCTGTATTGGCAAAATATCTTGATTTGGTATAGTAAGAGAAAGTATTGGTCGCTGCATGGTTAGGGAAGCCTTCAAAACGTTTTTTCTGTAAGCTATGCCCTAACTCATGAATATCACCATGCCCAATAGGGTCAAATGCCCAGTAAGCATCATAAGGATTGCCTGAACAGCCATTTCCACACGTCGCTTGGTCGGCATTCATGTGTTTCATTTTATCAATGGTTTGAACGGTCATTCCCTTACCTTCAGCCCAGTCAATAATTTCAGGTACAACATCTACCCCATCACCTTTAAACCCTGCTAATACATGTGGGTAGTTAGAAGTATATTTAACAATACCTGCTGCTAAGGCTTCTGCTGTTCCCCATTTAGGGTCAGCGATTGATTCTAGCATTTTGTCCAGTTTTGAGTGTACTTCAAACCCTCCTGTAGCTACTTCTGCCCAATCATACTCATTGGCTTGTAGCTTTTGTGCAAAAGAGTCATTATCTGCTGTACTTGCCCAGTACGCATGTTCTCCTACATTTTCAAAAGTCAGATTAACGGGTAAATCATTCTCAGAAAACTCTAACTGTAATGTTCCTCCGTAAGCAGAAGTCAGTTCTATACTCTCACCAGATTTAATCTCAAAATGAGGTGTTTGCAGATATTTTGGTCGGTTATAACCATTTTTTTGATACTGATGGGTTGCTCCTGGACGTAAAGTGTTAATGAAAACTTTAACCGTTAAATCTGAATTATCATTCCGTGTGATTTTAACCGTTTGACCAGGCAAAGCATACGCACCTACAGAACGGAAAGACTTTTTAGAATTCAAGCTTACTGTTTTTGTAGTCGGTGTAATATGCGAGAAGTCACTTCGTGAAAAGTTCCCCATATCTGGCTGAACAGGATTGAGTGTTCTGTAGTTAAAGAGTGCATGGTCACTATACAAAGACTTCATAAACTCTGTGTTATCAGTAGTCACTTTGTCCATTGGGTAGCTTACACCTTCACGGAATTTATCGCCGATGAGTACCAATAGCTTTTGTAAACGATACGCTTGGGTTGTAAAAATTTTCTTTTTGTTTTTATCTAGGCTTGTTAGCATCTTACGAACAGCTGATGCGCCATCTTGAAAAGTATCGTTTAATCCCACAACTTCAGAACAATTTTCCCCATAGGTCTTATATTCGCCACCTTCTTTACACTTTGTCCAATCAAAATTGTAATCTTTAGCTTGGAAATGACTTAGCATGGTTTTTATTTTCGCTTCTGATATTTTTGATGCATCTATTTCATCAATGGCTGCTTTAAGTAGCTCTTCTTCTGTTACTTTAAGCACCGAACCACTCACTAAAGCCTCTTCAACGGCATTCTTAGAAGTCACCGTAAAAGTTACATTCGTTATTGTGGTATTGATGCCATCACTTAAGGTTACGGTTACGTTATGCTCACCTGTTGTTAACGCATTTTTGACGCTAATATTTCCATCTTTATCAATACTAAACAGAGCATTATCTATACCATAAGAGAGCGTATCCTCTTGATAATCCACACCTGAAATAGTTGTAAGAATTGAGCCAACTTGACTGTTGATAGGAATTAAATAACTACTTTTATGTTCATTAAAAGCAGGCGTTTTTGGGGTTTCACCATAGACTTCTAATTTTTTCAAATGAATATGCCTATCATCTTGGCTGCGCACTTCCCCTTTTATTAAAAGGTATCTACCAGATACAGGGGTATCTAAGTTAATCACCTGTTCACTTGTTGTGGCTTGAAGTGTTTTTACAAGATTGTTTTCATCCACTGTTCCAGAGTAAGGTGTATTTGAGATGTATAGTTTTGCATTTCTCAATCTGCGAGCATGACTTCTATTTTGAAGTACAATTTTATGAACTTTTGTTGGGTTGGGCAGTTCTATTTGCAGCCAGTTTTTCCCATTTTTTCCTCCACGTGTGTGATTGTAAGTCGAATCATTATTGTCTATGGCTAAGTCAGCCGCTCCATAATAACCGTAGTCTACACCTGTTCCTTGTGTTGCTTTTCCAAAAGCATGGGCGATGTCGATGGCAGGATTTACGGTAATAGTAAAAGGGGCTAGACTGACTGTTTCAGATCCATCGGAGACAGAAATAATAATATTAGAATAAATTCCCTCATCACTTAAACTAGGCACACCTTCTAGCATCCCTGTACTTGTATTAAACTCAGCCCATGATGGTTTATTTTCTATGCTAAAGGTTAAAGTTTCGCCATTACTATCACTAACTACTGGAAGAAACTGATAAATAGTATATACATCGGTACTTACTTTTGGTGTACCACTTATAATAGGGCTTGTGTTTGCAACCGTCACAGTACGAATAAGCTCAATTGCTTTATTCCCTGCTTTGTCCGTTACATTGTATTTAATCGTATAAGTGCCAGCCTTTG
>CAZQTJ010000318.1:0-2924 GCA_964596035.1 uncultured Cocleimonas sp.
TTGGGGAAAAAATGTCACGCGAGTTACTAATACAAGCCAGTCATTTACATCGCTATTATGGTACACACCATGCGGTTAATGATGTCAGTATTGAGCTATTTAAAGGCGAAGTTTTAGGACTATTAGGACCAAATGGTGCTGGTAAATCGACCACGATGAAAATGCTCACAGGCAATATTGCCCCGAGCAGTGGCTCAGTCAGTATTAGCGATATAAATTTGCTAGAAGATGCCGTCGCAGCGAAACAACAACTAGGCTACCTTCCCGAAACACCTCCCCTTTATCATGATATGCGCGTCATAGAATTTTTAAGCTATTGCGCTCGCTTACATGATGTTCCTAAGAGAAAAGTAAAGACTGCTGTGGATAAAGTCTTGCAGCAATGCGGTTTAGAAACCATGCAGCAACGCTTAATTGCTAATCTCTCCAAAGGCTATCAACAACGGGTGGGTATTGCTCAAGCCATTATCCACGAACCCGCTGTTATTATTTTAGATGAACCTACCGTTGGCTTAGACCCTATCCAAATTCAAGAAATACGCAAACTAATCAGCCAGCTTGCAAAAGATCATAGCGTTATTTTATCCACCCATATTTTGCAAGAAGTCGAAGCGGTATGTGACCGTGTGCATATCATCAGTGAAGGAAAAACAGTCTTTGTGGATACGCTTGAAAAGCTTAAAAATTATCAGGATGATCGTTTATCCGCAGGTGCATCGCTGGAGCATATTTTTACCTCACTTGTCAGCCAAGGAGTAAATAATGAGTAAAATAGCATTCATTGGCTGGACAGAATTTAAACGTCTATTCCACTCCCCGCTTGCTTGGAGTATTTTGGCAATATTGCAATTTATTTTAGCACTCATGTTTTTATTATTAATTGATGGGTTTATCGCAGGTGTGCAAACAGAAGGGGTAGGAAAAGAGCTTTCCTTAGGCGTGACCGATGTGGTCGTCTCACGTATTTATTTATGGGCAGGTGTTATTATGTTGGTCGTCATGCCCATTCTCACCATGCGTAGCTTTGCCGAAGAACGTATGAACAAAACCCTTCCGCTACTCATATCATCCCCCATTACGTTTACCCAAATGGTCTTAGGAAAATACACCGCACTAGTATTGTTGATATTACTCGTGGTCGCAATGGTTAGCCTCATGCCATTATCGCTTGCTTTAGGGACAAGTTTAGATTATGGACGCATTGCAAGCTCAGCGTTAGGCTTGTTTTTATTACTTAGCTCTTTTACAGCCGTTGGGCTTTATATCTCCTCATTAACCTCGCAACCTATTATCGCTGCGGTTAGCACCTTCGGTTTTTTATTACTGCTAATCGTGCTTTATATCTCAGGTACAAGTAGCACTAGCGCCAGCGAACTCTTTATTTATCTGTCACATATTAGTCATTTTTTCTCCTTTACCGATGGTATTCTCAATACCAGCGATATTCTTTATTACCTACTGTTTACGTTGCTATTTTTAGTGCTAACAATACGTCGTTTAGATAATCAAAGACTAGGAGCTTAGTCATGAAAAATAAGCAATCAGCCTTTCAACTCAATAATCTATTATTCACTTTATTGATGCTGACACTTGTTGGCATAGCGGCATGGTTTAGTTATCAATATTATCAAACCTTCGACACCACTTACGGCAATCGTAATACCTTATCCGAACCTACTCAGCAATTACTCCAGAGTTTAGAAAAGCCGCTAAAGTTTGTCGCTTACGTCCCCGATGATGCCGACCTTCACCAACAAATACGCGAGCTAGTTGCTAAATATCAGAAATTTAATCCTAACGTTAGTTTAGACATCATCAACCCTGACTTAAATCCAGAGCAAGCAAAGGCAGATGGAATAAAAAACCAACGCCAAGTTGTCTTAAAACTCGGCAAGCAATCTGAAGTATTAGGCTCAGTCGCCGAGCAAAGTGTCGTTAATGCCATTCAGCGATTACAACGTGGCGATGACCGTTTAGTTATTTTTTTAGAAGGGCACAAAGAAGCAGGATTATTTGATGATAGCTCCGCAGGGCTAAGCGATATTGCCAGCGAACTACAAAAAAAAGGCTTTAAATTACAACCGCATACACTATTAAGCACAGGCTCTCTGCCTAAAAACACCAGTTTTGTGATATTAGCCGCGCCCAAGCAAGCTTATCTGCCAGAAGAAGTGAGTATATTAACGCAATACATAGAACAAGGCGGTAATTTACTGTGGTTAACAGAACCAAATCAAACCGCAGGCTTAGCAGCACTACAAAAAACCTTAGGCATAAACATACCTGAAGGAAGACTGCTCAGTGTTGACGATAAACCCCTTATTGATGTGAATAGTCCCACTATCATTCCCATTACCCGCTATGGCGAAGCCGAGTTAATGAGCCAACAACAAGGACAAACGCTATTCTCATACGCAACACTTGTGCAACGTGACCTCTCTGTAAAAGCGGTTTGGGACTTTGATGCCATTCTCACCACATCCGATAAAGTCTGGCTAGAAACAAACGGGACCGAATTATCCAAAAATATCCAATACGACAAGGACACGGATGATATTGCCGGCCCTGTAAACTTAGGTATTGCACTCAATAGAGAAACAAAAAAGAAAGCATCCAAACAACAACGCATCGTTATTATTGGTGATAGCAACTTTATGCGTAACGGATTTATAGGCTATGGCGGAAACTTAGAACTGACAGAGCACCTATTTAATTGGTTAAGTGCCAATGAACACCTGCTAGTGATTAAAGCCAAAGTAGCGCCTGATACCAAAATAGAAATGCCCGACTGGCAGTTATATAGCATTGCGTTATTTTTCCTGTTTTTATTGCCAATCGGTTTGCTAGTGTTTGGCGTATGGCGCTGGGTGCTTAGGAAAAGGGCGTAATTTTAAGGAATGAGCACGAAATAAGTTCCCGATCTT
>CAZQTJ010000319.1:0-2922 GCA_964596035.1 uncultured Cocleimonas sp.
TCAGCTTATCTGTTTTAAATATCGCTCTTGTTGTGCTTTATCATATTATCTACGTCTTAAAAATAATAATTTACAGACTAGTCGCATAGAGATGATCTATAGCACTAGCTCTTATTAATAGACGAGACTATGAACCCTTCCATTCAAACTGATAACGTTATTAACATCGGATCGAATGATTTAGCTAACACAGGCTTAATCCGTGTGCTCTCGTTATCGGCGGTGCTGTTCTTCGTTTTTTTGATTCCTTGGGGGGATGGTGCCTTTGATGGTCTGCCGCGTTTAGGAGGTACTATCGCTTTTGGGGCGACATTTCTTTATCTCATCGTTCATGGCTCGCATCGTCATTATAATTTATTCCATTTTTTTACGATCATTTACGGTGCATGGTTACTCTTTTCACTGCTTTGGTCGCCTGATCAGGATTATGGTTTAGAAAAAGTGATTACGAATACACAGCTTGTATTAATGGTCTTTATGTTTACTTTGGTTATTCAATCAAAAAAAGACATTGATCTTGCTTATCAGGCTTATGTATTAGGTAGCGTGGTTGGTTCGGGTATTATTCTTTATAACTACCTTAATGGTATCGAGTCTCCTTATTATAATCGTTACGGTATTAAGAATATCGAAACGGATCAGCTGTCGATTATATTAGCGATAGCGATGCCGATGGCTGCTTATCTTTCGACGAGTTATAAACATTGGTTGTTAAAACTATTCAATATTATGGCAATGCCGTTGATTTTTTATGGGATATTCTTAACAGGCACACGTACAGGTTCTATTGTCGGTATGCTGGGTATTTTTTATTGGATTTTCGCCAATAGAAAAGCATCCGTTGCTATTAAAGCATCCATCGCCGTTTTCTTTGTGATTTCAATAGTCGGTGTTCTTAATTTTGCACCTAAAGCCTCGGTTGATCGTATTTTGTCGGCAGGAAAATCCATATCATCAGGTACGCTGAATTACCGCACGGTTATTTGGAGTGGCACAATAAAGCAGTGGAAGGAAGAGCCATTTGTAGGTACAGGTACGGGTGGGCTAGGTTACGGTTTAAGCCATGATCACATTAATTATCGAGCCGCACACAATACCTACCTTGAGCTATTAGCTGAAAATGGAGCGGTAGGCTTAGCCATTTACTTATTGATGTATGTGATGTTGCTGTATTACTTATTGCAAACAAGATTAGATGATAAGGCCTATTTACTCTCACTTTTAATGGTGATTATGATTAGCCAGTTGACATTGCATACGCACGCTAATAAAGACACCATCTTTGTTTTTTCAATGGTTGCATTACACGCCATGCAACGGCTACGGCAAATTAACTCTTAGAGACCTTTGCATGAAGGGATGACAAAAGAAAAATAGGCGTAATTTCTCCTGCTTTTCTTAAAAAGGAGCTTAATAGTGATTCTATTGAGTGTGTTTTTAAGGAAAGCAGGGGGAATTCAAGCCATTTTTATTCATCATGTCTTTTATGCAAAGGTCTCTCTCAAATAATAAAAATTATGTTATTAAAAAATAGTGCTATTTATATGTTAGCTAAAGCAGTGCCAGCATTAGCGGCTTTCCTTGCTTTGAGCTTTTATACTCACTTGCTTTCTCCAGAGGAGTATGGACTTTATACCTTGATTTTCACCGCTGCGATATTTACGCATAATACCGTGTTTAATTGGATATGTATGGGAACGATGCGGTTTTGGGCAAGTACGCGCTACAGTGATCATGTCTTTATTAGCACCATTAGTATCGCCTACCTTAAAGTGCTACTCATTACCCTGATACCCTTGTTGATTAGTCTCTTTATTTACTGGAATTCTGATGCAAGATTATGGATTTTGGGTGGCTTTATTTTAACGCTAACACTGGCTTTATTTACGATTGTGCAAATACTTTTGAGCGCACAAATACAGCCTTTAAAATATGCAGTGCTTACAATAACGACCGCAATATCAACCTTAGGCTTTGGCGCATTACTGTCATATTTAGGTTACGGAGCAATCGGCATTATAGTGGGAATGGCGCTGGGATTTTTTATACCCTCTTTATTAATGAGCTTAACGACATGGCAAAAATTCAATAGAAAATCATACGATAAAGCCTTGTTTAAACGCTTATTAGTGTATGGATTACCTTTAGCAAGTGCCGCTTTATTAGAAGAGTTTACTAAAAGCGCCGATCGCTTTATGTTGGCGGCAATGCTAGATAAATCACAAGCAGGTTTATATGCGGTTGGTTATGATCTTTCAGGCAACTCCGTTTTTATGTTAATGACGGCCATTAGTCTTGCCGCTTATCCTGTCATCATTAGCCTATTAGAAAATGAAGGGAAACAAGCCGCTTACGAATACTTTGAAAAATACACGGTTCTTTTATTAGGCATCGCTGTTCCCGCAGTGCTTGGTTTGATTTTAGTCGGGGGAAACCTTGTGACTTTAGTTATAGGTATTGAATATCAAGAAGCGACGCTGTTGTTATTACCTTGGATTACGGTTGCGTTGTTATTGCTTGGGCTACAAGTGTTTTACTTTGATTTCGCATTTCAGCTAGGAGGACACACCATAGGCATCGTCAAAATAGGTGTTGTTATTGCGATTAGCAACTTGATTCTTAATTATTGGCTGATTCCTGTCATGGGAATACAAGGCGCAGCGATTGCAACCATTAGCTCTTTTGCTGTGGGCGCTTTATTAAGCCTCATTCTAGGGCGAAAATATTTTCGAGTGCCTTTTCCTATTGTCGATTTTATTAAAATATTAATAGCGACACTTGGAATGGGACTAAGTTTATGGTGGTTAAAAGATTCAATCGGTTGGGGCTGGTTAGTGGTGCAGTTATTCATAGGGATTGTGAGTTACTTTTTTATGATTGTTAGCTTGAATGTGATTGGTTTGAGGGACGAGTTATTAAATA
>CAZQTJ010000320.1:0-2909 GCA_964596035.1 uncultured Cocleimonas sp.
TTATAGATAAGCAAAACCACCTATCATCACTCCAACGGCTTCAATAAATCCATTAGTTCGCTTTGTCCAAAGGATAAATCTTTTTTCCCCGTGCCGTCATAAACGCCATCGGCAAGCTGTTGTTTTTTCTCTTGTAGCTTGAGTATTTTCTCTTCAACGGTTTCTTCTGTTAGTAGTTTATAAACAAACACGGGCTTGTCTTGTCCAATACGGTAGGCACGGTCGGTTGCTTGTCTTTCTACGGCGGGGTTCCACCACGGATCGTAATGAATGACGGTATCGGCGGCGGTGAGGTTTAAACCTACGCCCCCTGCTTTTAGGCTAATTAAAAACACGCTGGCATCGCCGTCTTGAAAGGCGCTGATGGCTTCTTCGCGTTTGCGGGTTTGTCCTGTAAGTTTGGTGTGGCTAATTTTGCGCTTGCTGAGTGCTTTTTCGATGATACTCAGCATGGTGGTAAATTGGGAGAAGATTAGAATCTTGCGCCCTTCCTCTACCATCTCGGGCACCATTTCCATCAATAGTTCTAATTTAGCCGATTGTTTTACTTTTTTGGCTTTTGCTAATTTTACTAATTGTGGGTCGCAACAGACTTGGCGTAGTTTTAATAAGGCATCCAGAATCATAATATGACTACGTGCAAGTCCTTTTTTGCTGATTTCATCTTGGACTTTTTTATCCATTGCTAAACGCACGGTTTCGTATAAGTCGCGTTGCTTACCAACCAGTGGGACGGAGCGTATCATTTCGGTTTTTTCAGGCAGGTCTTTAGCGACTAGCTCTTTGGTGCGTCGTAACATGAACGGTTGTACACGGTTACGCAGTTGCTCGCCTCGTATGCCATCGCCATTTTTTTCTATTGGGGTTCTAAAGAGGCGGGTAAAGCGTTCTTGTGTGCCTAAATAACCAGGCATTAAAAAGTGGAACATCGACCACAGCTCACCTAAATGATTTTCGATGGGTGTACCTGTCAGGCATAAGCGATGGTTTGATTTTAGCTTATAGATTATTTGTGTTGTTTTTGATTTGGCATTTTTAATATTCTGCGCTTCGTCCAAAATCAAATAATGGAAACTCTGTTGCTTGTAAAATTCGGTGTCACGCACCATTAAGGGATAGGTGGTTAAAACCAGATCATAGTCTAAAATATCATCGAATTTTTCTTTACGGTCAGGGCCTTGAAGGATTAATACTTTTAATTCTGGAGTGAATTTTTCGGACTCTCTACGCCAGTTACTCATTAGGCTAGTCGGCGCTATCACTAAACTTGGCTGGCTGGCTCTGCCTGCTTCTTTTTCTTTGAGGATATTGGCTAATGCCTGAACGGTTTTACCTAAGCCCATATCATCGGCTAAGATGCCGTTGAGTTGATAGTCGCGTAAAAATTGTAACCAGTTATAACCTTCTTGCTGATATTCTCGCAATTCAGCTTGTAAGCCTTTAGGTGTGGCAACTTTTTCGATACCGTCAAAATTTCTTAGCTTATTATTCAGGGCTTTTAGTTCATCTGCACCTTTCCATTTTAGATTAGGGTCATTGAGTAATTCGCCATAATGTAAGCCTGCATGTTTGGAGAATTCTAAATTTCCGTCTTTATTTAATGATGCGGTATCGTATAACTCTATGACGGTATCTAATATCATTAAAATACGTTGGCTAGGGATTTTTACCCACTGGTAATCACCGACTTGCAGTAGCTCATAGTCTTTTTCTTTTAAGGATTGATGTAGTGCCTCGGTACTTTTGCTATTTGCTAACAAATCAATCACTAGCGGTAACATATTAATGGGCTTGCCGTTTAGCTCAAAGCCAAGCGTCATCTCAAACCAATCGCCATTTTCAGATTCTTCTAATTCTGCGTGCCAATCATCGGCAATTTCGATCTCTAAAGAAAAGCTATCATCAACGCTTATCTGCCAGCCTTCACTTTCTAAAATGGGCACGGTATTTTGACGGAAATCATCCCATTTCATAATGCTATCAGACAAATTTTGAACAGCATAAATCACCATATCCAATACGCCGTAAGGAGGCTTATCTAAAGACTGAAACCCTTGTTGATAAAGTCGATCAAGCGCTTGTTTTTCGACATAATTATCGCGATGTATTTTATAACGTGTTTTATCATCCAGAATAACACTGACTGCTTTTTCTAACTCATGCTGATGCTCTGGTCTACAAATAACGCCATCATAATCAAACGATAAACTCGCCACATGCATTAAACGTGACTGCGTATCCATAGGGATGGGGACGGCATGGAGCTTTAAGTGAAAGACGGGTTTAACATCTTTTATTTCAACACTGGTTATATCAATAGGGACGGGTAAAGGTAACTCTGCTTCAGGCAGTATGGTTAATAATCGCTCACTGGCTTCTTGCGCTTTTTCTTTGGGGATAGGAGGGGCACTTAAAAAGTATTCAATTTGTTGATCACTAAGGGTCTCGTGTTCTAATAAACCACACTGCCCATTTTCAATATCAATATAGTGAAACCGCTCAAGTTTAAATAATCGCTGAATAGGTGGCTCAGCGTTAACCACTAATGATAAGTTCGCCCCTTGGTCTTGCCAATTAAAGAGTAATTGCCTGCCCTGCCCTTGCGTTAAAGCACGAGACCTTTGTGTTTGCCAAAAAGATCGCCCTGTTTGCAATACTTTTTTAAGAATAATCTCACCAATCTCACCAGAGATAAAAAACTTACTGGCTAAACCATAATCATAAGAATAACTTGAGTTACCAAAGCTCTTTAAGGCCTTAACAATATCTTCATCTAACTTTTCACAAGCGACATTGTGCGCATTAACATTCACGTCTGAATAATAACTCATGGGGTATTCCTTTCCATACCCCCCTTTTTTTAATACGCGCGCTTTAAAAACCTGAATACAAAAACCCTCATCGTCCCC
>CAZQTJ010000321.1:0-2889 GCA_964596035.1 uncultured Cocleimonas sp.
ACGCTCCAGCGTTACGGAACACAACGCTGAAGTATTGCACTTAGCCCTTCTTTTTTACAAAAAAGCTAATATCTCTTGCTCTATATTTTCTTTATCAATCACTGTTTTTTGTACGACTTCTTTGCTGAACAGTGCATTTATTTGCTCTGGCATTTCAATTTTTGCTTCTTTGGCGATTGCTTTTAGCGCATCAATATCGGTTGCGCCCTCTTCTCCTGTTAAGGCATTGGCTATTACTGGTGAGAATTTTGTCCATTCTGCGGTTGAATATACAATGGTTTTTAATGGTTTGTCGCGACAGGTGTCGTAGGCTTTAAAACAGGTTGCGGTGTGAGGGTCCATTAAATAGCCATCTGCGAAGGTGTCTTGAATGTATTTTTTGCCTTCGTCGTCACGACAATAATCTGCGGCAAAAACCGCTTGAAGCTTGGCTAGTTCATCATCCGCTAATTGATAGTATTTTTCATTATCTAGCTGTTGCATTAGCGCTTTGGTGCGTTCTGCTCCGAATAAATCGTACAAAATGCGTTCGATATTGGATGATTTTAGAATATCCATTGCGGGTGATGTGGTGGGAATAACCGCTGAGTCTCTTAGGTCGTATAAACCCTCGTTTATAAGGCTAGTTAATACATTGTTGCTGTTTGATGCGATGAGTATTTTTTCGACAGGTAAGGTCATTTGCATTGCGTAGTATGCACCGAGCGCATTACCAAAGTTACCGCTAGGCACGTCTAAATAAACCTTGTCGCCTAAGGCGATGGCTGACTGACGCACTAGCTCTAAATAACTGTGGATATGGTAAATAAGCTGAAAAATAATTCGCCCGAAATTGACTGAATTTGCGGCAGATAGTTTGATGTTTTGCTCTTTTAACTTTGCATTAAACGTTTCTGAGTTGAGTAATGCTTTTAAGGCATTTTGCGTATCATCAAAACTGCCGTTCACGCCGATTACTTTTAAGTTTGGCGCATCTTCTGTGACCATTTGCAGACGTTGTACATCGGAGGTTCCCCCTTTGGGATATAAACACGCGACGCGCACATTATCACGGTTTTTAAAGGTATCTAACGCCGCAGGACCGGTGTCGCCACTGGTGGCGGCGAGAATCAAATAATTCTCGTTTTTAGTTTGTGCGATGGATGATAAAACCCGTCCAAAGGGTTGTAATGCCATGTCTTTAAAGGCGCGCGTCGGTCCATGATATAGCTCGCTAACATACAGGTCGTCTTTTACTTTAACTAATGGCGCGGGGTTATTGCTGTCATCAAAGGCATCGTATAAATCTAATGCTTCATCAATAACGCTGGCATCAATATCAATTTCAAAAGCCGCTAATACATCTTTTGCTAGGGTTTTATAATTGGTATCAAGATGGTCTTTAAGAAAAGACGTGCCTAATTGTGGTAATTCTTTAGGCACATAAATACCGCCAAAGGATGACATTGGCGATAAAATAGCCTCTGAAAAAGTGACTTCTAATGGTGATTGACCGTCATTACCGCGTGTTTCTATAAAATTCATTGTTATAAAGACTCCACTCTGATGCGTACTACTTCGCCACAAATAACGGCTAATGCTTCGATTTTTTCGATGGCGGTATTCATATTTCCCTCATTAACACGATGTGTTAGCAGGATAATATCGACCTTTTCAACATCATCACTTTCTGGTTCTTTCTGAATAAAGGCTTCGATACTGATTTCACTTTTTGCCAATATTTTAGTGACTTCGGCTAACACACCGACTTGATTCTTCGCGCACATACGCAAATAGTAAGCAGTCTCGATTGCTTCTATCGGTAAAATGGGCGTGTCTTGTAAAGCATCTGGCTGGAATGCTAAATGTGGTACGCGATTTTCAGGGTCAGTGGTTAGCACGCGCACTACGTCGATAATATCGGCAACTACGGCTGAGGCTGTTGGCTCGTCCCCTGCGCCTGCACCATAATAAAGGGTTGGACCGACGGCATCACCATGTACTAATACGGCATTCATTACGCCATCAACATTGGCAATTAAACGCTTTTTAGGAATCATGGTAGGGTGTACACGTTGCTCAACCCCTGCTTCGGTTTTGCGGGCGATGCCTAAATGTTTGATGTTATAACCCAGTTCTGAGGCATAGATGACATCATCGCGCGTAATTTTGGTGATGCCTTCGGTGTAGGTTTTTTCAAACTGTAAAGGAATACCAAAGGCGATAGATGATAAAATTGATAGTTTATGTGCCGCATCGATACCTTCTACGTCAAAGGTAGGATCTGTTTCTGCATAGCCTAACGCTTGCGCTTCTGCTAATACATCATCAAAATCACGCCCTTTGTCGCGCATTTCGGTCAAGATGAAGTTGCCTGTGCCATTGATGATGCCTGCTAACCACTCGATTTTATTTGCGGCAAGACCTTCTCGCAATGCTTTGATAATGGGAATACCACCTGCGACCGCCGCCTCAAAGGCAACCATCACGCCTTTCTCTTGTGCTTTAGCAAAAATCTCATTACCGTGAACCGCGATTAACGCTTTATTAGCGGTGACAACATGCTTGCCATTTTCAATCGCTTGTAACACCAGTTCTTTTGCAGGTGAATAACCTCCAATTAGCTCAACTACGATAGAAATATCGGGATCATTAACCACATCGAAGGCATCTTGTGTGATACGCAAATCACTCATGCCTAGCTCTGTGGCACGGTCTAGCTCAAGCGTTGCCGCATAATCTACAATAATACCTCGTCCTGCTCGGCGTGCTATCTCTTCTGCATTTCGTTTAAGAACCGTTGCAGTACCGCCACCGACTGTTCCTAAACCCAATAGGCCAATTTTTACAGGATTCATTTCATTACCTTTTTTGCGTTGATTTAGTTGCTTAGGAATGAGCATGAAATAA
>CAZQTJ010000322.1:0-2841 GCA_964596035.1 uncultured Cocleimonas sp.
TCTTAAAATATGACAAAAAACCATCAATTATTAGCCTTTCTTGTTGCCTTTATCTGGGGAACAAATTTTGTTTTCATAAAGTATGGTTTAGAGGAGTTGCCACCGTTTTTATTTGCGACACTACGTTTTTTCTTCGTTGCTATTCCTTTGATATTTTTTATTCCAAAACCAAAGGTTAGCTGGGCTTTAATTGCCGCTTATGGCGTATTTATTGGTTTTGGGCAATTTGGCTTGATGTTTTATACGATGCAAAATGATATTTCACCGGGGCTTGCATCATTAGTTGTACAAATGCAGGTATTTTTTAGCATATTACTCGCCATCGTTTTTTTTAGAGAATCAGTCGCACGCATTCAGTGGTTAGCTTTACTCATAAGCTTTGCAGGTATTGGGATTATTGCCAGTCATGTCGATGGGCAAACTACATTGTTTGGATTAGCACTTATTTTAACCGCAGCCATGAGTTGGTCGTTTGGCAATATGACAGTAAAAAAAGCGGGCAAAGTTAATATCATCGCTTTTTTAGCCTACTCCTCTTTATTCGCCGTACCAACCTTAGCCTTAATGTCGCTTTATCTTGAAGGTTGGTCTCTCATTGTTGACAGTATTCAGTCTGCCAGCCTGAGCAGTGTTTACGTTGTCCTCTGGCAAACGATCGGTAACACACTAATAGGTTATGGCTTATGGAATTTTTTACTTAGCCGATACAGCGCAGCGGTTGTAACACCTTGGGCGCTCTTAGTGCCTGTTTCAGGCATGGCGGCATCTAGCTTATTGTTAGCCGAGCCAATGCCATCATGGAAGTTAATAGCGGCCGTTTTAGTTTTGTCTGGCTTGGCAGTAAATATCTACGCTTCGCGTCGAAAATAAATATTGATTGTTCAATAATTAAAGTTTATAACCGATAAGCCTTTAAATAGTAACGATAATAATGTTAATTGTTCCATTATAATAAATATATCGTTAGCCTTAACTATAGGAAGCAGTATTTTTAAACACAATGGAGTGTGTATGCTAACAAAGTCTCCTTTTTATATCGTGGTTCTTTTATTTTTAGTTGCTATCGCTATCTTATTCTTTGATAGTCATCATTCATTATTTCTAACGATTAATAATGCAGGGTCTCATATTGCGGATAAAGTCTGGATATTTAGCTCAATATTTGGCAATAAAGCATTTGTTCTCATATTAGTATTACTGGTTTTTTGGCATAAGCCACAACTGCTACGTGCTACCTTAATAGCAGGATTAATTGCCATACTCATCTCTTTTAGCATAACGCCATTGATAGCGTTAGCGCGACCTCCTGCTGTTTTAGACCCTGTAAGTTTTCATTTAATTGGCGAGCGATTAACAGGGGGTAGCTTTCCATCAGCACATGCAATGGGCACGTTTGCTATTTTAGGTAGTATTGCCTTCTATTTTAAAAATCGCTTCTTATCTCTGCTTATTTTTATGCTGTCTAGTTTCGTCGGATTAAGCTACATCATGCTAGGTGTTTATTGGCCTATTGATATATTAATTGGGGCTGCACTGGGTTGGGTTTGTGCATGGTTAGGCGTTTATCTAATCAGCGCAAATCTCTGGCGTGATAATGACATTTGGAATTATCTAAACTATGTTATTTATCTGCTTATCGCTGTCTATTTAGTTTGGGCAGGTGATTATAATAATGATGATCTTTCATGGGCGATAAAAGCGATGGCTATTTTAGGCGTTGTTGTCGCCATATGGTCATTACTCTGGCTGAAAAAAGGAGGCAATAAAGAGCCGATCAGTGTTGCGGGTTGGTTATCATAAAAAAGATCCCTCAACAAACTCCTGAATCCGCGAGGTCAATAAATGGCATCAATATTAGATATTTCAAATCAACTTATTTCTCTTAGCAATAAAAAAATAAATGATGAAATTCACTTATATCATACGCTTAGCATTCTTATTCATAAACTTTTTTTAGAGATTAGACGTTTAGAATCAGTAGGTGTTGATCAAAAAATAATATTCCAAGAATTACAAGATATTCGTGAAATTTTTGGTAAATCTATATTTATATCAAGATTACAAAATTGGCCTCGTGGTTATCAAGGAGATTTTGAGACAATTGAATACTTATGTAATAGTGTCAATCAAACGCCACCCAATACAGTTGAATATTATTTGGAAGATATAGCGCTATCACATCCTTTAGTCCAACAACATCGCAACAAAGTCCATTGGCAATCCCAACATCTGTTAAATACCATAAGCTCTATTCAAGATAAAAACGGAATTTTATCAATAGGAAGTGGAGGTTGTAGAGACTTAAGGCTTATAAAATCTGCTCTAAACAATAAAAAGATTAAATTGGTTATTAATGATATTGATGAAAATGCAATTAGTTTCGCGAAAAAGAGACTAGACTCAACTTGGAAAAATCTCATACTTATCCAAGGTGATTCACTTAGAAAAACAAGAGAGATGTCAAAGTATGCACCTTTTGAACTCATTGTTGCTGGAGGCTTATTTGATTATCTTCCAGATAAATATGCATGTTTACTTTTAAAAAGATTGAGCGCTATGCTAACTGAAAATGGAAAAATTTGTTTTACAAACATTCTTAAGCCAAACCCTTGGAAAATTTGGATGGATTATTTGCTAAATTGGAATTTACTTGAACGTACAGAACAAGATTTTAGAAACATGTTTAATGCTCATGGAATAAATAATTTAGAAATTAAAATGATAAAAGATAAAACCTCATTGACTGGATTATATGAGATAAAAAAAGTAAAAAAACAGCCCCCTAATTAAAACCTGAATCCGTGAGGTCACTACGGCACAGGACGCAAGCTATTGATTCAT
>CAZQTJ010000323.1:0-2839 GCA_964596035.1 uncultured Cocleimonas sp.
AAGGAAACCTCTAACAACCCATGAATAAACAATTTGAATCCATAACCTTCAATCTTGAAAATTTTGAATTTCAACTTATGTCACCCCAAGTTTTTTAAAGATTCCCTAAAATATCCCAACTGCCTTAGCAGAGGTCGCTATCTGAAAAATAATTGCCATAATATCTTTATTAAACTGCATAATTTTTTCGTCAATTTTAGGGAAAACCATTATTTCATCACCTGGAGATACTTTTAAATTAGCGCCCATTAATACCCGCCCATTTGGCTTTACTATAACAATTCTCTTTTGCTCTGCTCTTTCGGTAAACCCACCTGAACGTTGCACATAATCATAAACATTAGCATTACTTGCATAAACCATAGACTGAGGTATTTGTACCTCACCACTAATAAGGACAACATCGCTTTTCTTAGGAATGACAATAACATCACCTTCCTCCAAACGAATATTACTAACTCTCCCTTGATCACTGACAACCACTCTACCATCAACTTCTATATTTTTTGCATGTTTAACAAACTGTAAAACAAGCTCTGCTTCCTTTGCTCGAATTAACGCTTCGCCATCAGATGAAGCAGGCGTTGTTAATACGGCTCTTTCTAATCTGAAAATTGATTTATCTAGGTTCTTTTTCTGACGCAAAGCAACACTTTTTCTTTTTAAATAAATGTTCTTAATATCCGCTTCGCTTGGGTCGACAGAAATATAATCTAATAATTCTTTTAACCTCGTCCCTTTTTTTATCGAATAATACGAATTACCTAAATAGCTCCCCTCTATTGTCACCGACATTGAACGCAACGGCGAGTCAGTCACAAAACGTAATGTATCACCATCCATAATACGAATATTCTTAAACGTATTAATCGGTAAATAATTCGACCATGGCTTGCCACTTCTTGTTCCTGAAACGGTGACATTGGTTGTCTTTTTGTAGGGACGAGCATACTTAATGACTTCGATGCCTCGCGTACTTTTCCCACTAAATTCAAAGCTAAACTTCCCGCGTACTTCACCCTCGACATTCACCGTGCTACCTTGAGGACCTACTAAAATGGTGTCGCCATCTCTAAATTGCAAGCGAGGCAACTTTCCCCATAGAAGAAAAGCATATAAATCAACCGTTGCCACGGAGCGATTATATCTCATCACACGAATATTACGATAACTCCCGCGCAACCTGTCGATACCACCTGCTTGCTGTAAGAAACTCAACACACTATCCGACTGTAAACCTGCGTATTGACCAGGTCTAACCACGCCACCTGTAACAAAAACACTCACTGGAGTAGCTGTCAGGATATTGACATAAACATTCACTCCATCTTTATACCGCTCTCGTAGCTTTCTTTTAACAACCCCTTGTAAATCCGCCGCTCTGACACCCCCGACTTTTACAGCACCTACTTTAGGAATAAATATCTTACCGCTCGCATCGACAACAACCACTGAATCGGCCTGCACGGCTTCTACCACGCCCCAAATATGTAAGGAAACCTTATCTCCAGCAGCTAAACGATAATTTGCATCCAAACCATCATTGCGTTTACTTGCAGAGTTGCCATTAAAAATATTTGCCCCAAAAGGCACATACTTATTTTTTTCGGCGGTTACAACGCCACTAACAAAAAGCAATAACAATGCCAGCATTAATTGAATATTTTTTATCATATTATTTATACTCATGAACATAGAAGTAAATAAACATTTAAGTGCGACTACCTTTGCTTTGCCATTATCATCTTTATAAAAAATCAAACCCAACCAATATGATCTTTAACGGTAGCAAATAAGAGAGATATAATCCCCCACAACATAAAACTGATAAAAAAGACTGACAGTATTGACATCAATTTTTCAGGTTTTAGAGACTCATCAGGCAACTGTGGATGCACAATAATATCCAAATAGCGTTGTTTACGACTAACCTCAAGCTTTGCTATTCGCAAAGAACTCAGTGCTGTTAAATAGACTTTCTCAGCAAATAATAGCTCTGATTGAAAAATACTTGTTTTTTGTATGACTCGAGTTACTTTTTTCCCTTTTCTTTTGGAAACAGATCTTTGCTTTGCAATCTGTCGCTTTAAAGTCACCACTTTATTTTTTGCAACACGAACTTCCATAGAAGTCGGTTGCATAAAACTATTGAGACGGGAAAGCTCAGCTTCTGCTGACACCAGTTGCCTTCTTAATGCAGTGACTATCCCTTCATCCGCTAAAACTCTTTGCTCTGGCACAACCACTTGTTCTTTAGCACCAAATCGAGCTATTTTTGCACGTATCGTATCCAACTCTTTTTTTGCTATTGATGTTTCCAATTCCGCTGCATGTAACGCATCAGTACGAGACTTAGAGGAGAGAGAGTTCACAAAACTATCGACACCAGCTAAAACCGCCTTCGTTACTTTAACCGTATCCTCTGGTTTAAATGCCATCACTTCTAATGTCGTAATTCCTGAGTTACTGTCATAAATAACATCGATAATATTATTTTTCCAGTAAGCAAGTAGCGCCTCCTCACTAACCGTTTCGTTCGAATCAATTAAAGAAGAAAATAAGTCAGGGCGGAGACTTGCCCACCAGTCGATACCATGTCCCGCATACATTTCTCTAATATTAAGGCGTTGCTTTGTTTTGTTCAGGAAGTCACGAGACAAGATATAATCTTGCGCTATTAAAGAATCAACCGATGATGTTGATGAACCTGGTATTCCCGTGAGCATACCTAGAACATCGCTTGGATTTTTATCATTACCACGAATAATATAGTGAGCTTCGGTCACATATTGTGGCGAGGCATGACTGTAATAATAAACAGCACTAACCGCAACAGGTG
>CAZQTJ010000324.1:0-2837 GCA_964596035.1 uncultured Cocleimonas sp.
TGCTGATAAATATCCCCAAACGGACTTGGCACTGAATCTTTTACCGATTCTAATGATAATAACTCGTTTGCCCATGCCATTGTGTTAGGAAAATCAGCTTCGGAGTATAAATCAAGGCGTTTATTTAAATAGTCCATACGCATGAATAATGGCGCATAGGTTGAATCAACCAAGGTAAATAAGTCACCCGCAAAATACGGCGCTCTATTTTCCATCTGCTCTTCTAAGCGCGCTAGGTTTTCTAAGAAGCTATCATGGATTGCTTTATAAGCTGCTTCATCCTTTGCAGAAATCATTCCTGTTAGCTGACCTAACATCGTGGAGCCAAACTCAATCCAACTTCGGCATAAGCTACGTTCAACAGGGTCGGCAGGTAGCATTTGTTTGTTAGAAATGGAGGCAATTAACTCATTAATGACAGAAGATTCAAAGATGGTCGTTTTACCATCGACCCGCAAAATAGGCACTTTTCCAAACGGTGATACTTCTGCAAACCAATCAGGTAAGTTATCAGGATCAAGATACGTTAATTTGTGGGGTATCTCATTATGTTGCAATGAGATTGCGCCACGTTGTGCAAACGGGCAGAAATCAAACATAATTAACTCTAAGTCCATTGATTTTGCGGTATCAAATGGCCATGCTTTTATACCACCTTCGATGACAATGGCATTCACATCTTGTTGACGTAATAATAAGGCGGCTGCGGATGCGCGCGCGCCCACTCCACATAAAATCAAATATTCTTTGTCTTTATCAAGGCTGGCAATATGATTACGCAAATCAGGCAAGGGAATAAGTACCGAACCAGGAATAAAACGCTCTTCGTACTCTTCCTCGTAACGCACATCAATAATTTCAGCCCCTTTCTCCACCATTGTTTGAGCGACTTCAGGGCTTACTGAGCGTATAGCAGGTGTCGAAACTAGCTCGTCAAAATCTGCCTTTGATAACTTTAATAATTTCCCCTCTGTTGTCATTATAATGGAGGCATTTCGCGCTCCACCAATAATCAGCGCCTCTTCGCCGAAGGTATCACCACGACCTAACAATGCCACCATTTGTGGCTCATCATCATCTAATTCTTCGCGCCAAACTTCAGCTTCTCCTTCTAATAAGATAAAAAACTCATCGGCGCGTGAGTCTTGCTTAATAACCTCATCACCTTTATTTACGCTCACTTCTTCACAGCGTTTTGCAGCTTCCTCAACAACATTAATGGGTAATAAGCGAAATACCTTGGTCGATTTTAAAAACATTAAACGCTCTACCAATAACGCTTGCTCTCCCGCATCAGAGGAGTCAGAAATATCTTTTAATGACAAGTAATCATTAATTAGTGATGTATCCACATGGCATACTGTTGCATTGCTATCCGTGCTAACGGTTATTGCATCATTAAATAAAATAGGTTGAGCCTCTATTTGAGAGGCAGATATGCTAGTTTGATTCTTTGACGCACCTAAAAAATAAGCAGAGCCTTCAATCACAAACAAAGAATCTTCTTCACTGGCAGGCTGAATATGAAAGGTTTCTCCGCCTTTAATTTCAAAAATACGTAAGGCATCACTTGCGCCTTTAAGCATTTCGAAGGTAAAACGAGTAAATGGATGGTAGTTTTTGGCTAAAAAAGCCAAGGTGCGATTTTTTCTATTCATGGGTTTCCCTCTAGCATGTTAATTTCAAATATAATTATTATGTTTTTTATCCAGTGCTTACATGGCTTTACATGTTTTCACCAGAAAACAGTATAGTTCAAGACTGCTCGATTTTTATAACTTACGGCAAATTATAATCAATTAAGCTCAACGCCTGATTCTGATATACGATAAACATCGCCCTCTTTTGCTAACGTCACCTTGCAATCAGCATATTCCTTACTCATCCATCGACGACTATCTACTAATATGTCATCCAATTGCTCATCGCTACGGTCAGGGTCATGATGAAAAAGCACCAAGTTAGCCACCTTCGCTTCTTTGGCTAATTGTAATACCTGTGAAACTAAAGAATGCCCCCAACCATGAATACGTGATAATTCCTCATCCAAATACATCGCGTCATGGATCAATACATCAACACCTTGTAAAAACGTCACCCATTGTTCCCATGTGGTATTGACTTCTCCTGGAGGATATAGCTCGTTATCTGTTACATAGGCAAAACTACCTTCTGATGTAGTAACACGATAAGCCGTCCCACCCCCTGAGTGATTTAAAGCACAGGTCGTTATTTCTGCCTTGCCTAGTTTTATATTATTGTCGTCATCCATTGGCATAAGCCGAACCTTTGCCTGTATTTGATCGCCAGGAATAGGAAAGTGAGGATCAACCATTTGATCTAAAACAGCTTTAGCATTTTTTTCAGGAAGGTAAGAAGAAAGTAGGTAGATTGTGCGCCCACATTGATAAGCGGGTTTAAAGAATGGAAATCCTTGAATATGATCCCAATGATAATGACTGAAAAATAAATGAATATCTCGCGGATCATCGAAAAGATGGTTGCCTAATTTACGAATGCCAGTACCCGCGTCAAACACTAGTATCTTATTGTCAGCTTCGACATAGAGACAAGCAGTATGACCACCATATTTTATCGTTTTTTCGCTGGAAGTCGGTATCGATCCACGCACCCCATAAAACGTTACTTTCATATCAAAAACTCCCGAGCCATTATATTAAAATAAGAAATGTAGTAACTTCTCATAATCAACAGGCAAGAATGAAAGCTTTAGTTTTTCTGTCATCAAGCCGATAATTCTTCCAATAGGGCAAATATTACCTATACCTGAATCCGTGAGGTCACTACGGCACAGGACGCAAGCTATTGATTCATCA
>CAZQTJ010000325.1:0-2835 GCA_964596035.1 uncultured Cocleimonas sp.
CCGCCATCAACAGGCATTTGGTCTCTGTCGATAACAATTTTAGTTGGCATACCTGTTTTGCTATCGTAAGTCACTTCAAGTTGTCGTCCCTTATCAATGGCGTTTTGAATAATATCGAAAAGTCCGTTGACAGTTTGCTTATTCTCCTTAAATTGGTCGTCTACACTTTCTTGTTGACCATTGAGGTAATTGGATGATTTAACTTCGCCATTTTCTACGGTTGTTTTAATAGGGCGAGTATAGTCAGGAAGGCAAAAACAAGCACGTTGGAATTCATAGCTATAGTTTTTAATGCCACTATCAGTCCATTTTTGACTATTTTTATCTAGTGTTTTTTGTGCATCAGAAGGGGTGGTATCCGTAAGTTTTTGAACATCCGCTTCACTTAATGTTTTGCGTGTTATTTCTCCACCCGTAAATCCACCTGATAAAATGGCAACATCACCTGCGCTTAATTTTCCGTCTTTGTTACTATCTAAAATGCTGACGTTACCCGCTATCCCAGGAATGCCTTGCTCTTTAAATAACTCTAGTAGCTTATTGGGTGGAATAGAGGAAATATCTAAGGGCTTTGCTTCTTCTTGTGTTGATGCGCGTTGTTTCATGTCTTCAAATGACAAGCGAGCATCATTAAATCTAAACTTCTCGGTATTTGTTACCGTGATTGTTTGTCCTGTCGTTTTATGTGTGAGGACAATACCATTATTAACGGGTGCGCCTAGTGGAACGATGTCATCTGGATTTATGCCTTGAGGAAAAACAGTGGTTACTTTTAGCGAGTAATTATCAATATTACCTCTGATTCGGGCGGTATCAGTGCCTGATCCACCGTCTAAAAAGTCATTAGTACCACGGCGACTTGCTAATATGTCATCTCCAGCGCCACCAAATAGTCTATTATTGCCACTACCACCCGATAGATAATCATCTCCTGTACCACCGCTTAGTGTGTCATCCCCGCGCCCACCATAAAGGTGATCACGACCTGCACCACCATATAAAAAGTCATCCCCTTGACGACCTTTTAAACGATCATTGCCACCTAGTCCAAATATACGGTCATTGTTATATCCCCCCTTTAATTTATCATCGCCTTCTGTGCCTTTAATATCACCTTCTGACTGTGCAGGTTTGGTGTTTTCTTGTTGTTTTGGCTTGTTTTGATTTTCTTTGCTAGGGTTTGAATTTTGCTGTTCTTTAGGCTCTTGGTTTAATTGAGCAATAATATTTTTTATTAGTTGTAACAAGTTTTGCAACAGGGGTGAAGATTCTGTTTTTAATTGAAAATCAGGTGCTGACTGTAGTTGCGAGAGTGTTGTTTGTATATTCGACAATTGTTTAGCATTGCTATTTTGCTGTGGATTATTTTGAATTGGGTTGGTTTTTATTGTATTGCTTATCATAACTTCTTCCCTGAAATTTATTGCACGGTTTAAATTCCCTAATTAAAGCCTATTAGAGATAAATTACGATGACGAAGATAATGGAAGGTTGGGTTTTATAGATAAGAAGAAATTAGCCCTGAATGAAGTTTAAGTGAGGTTTGTGCTGACGACAGTGTATTCACATGATAGGCTTGATTTAATGCTTAAAGACAAAGCAATCTTCTATAGTCTTTTATGCCGTCTAATGGAAATCAATTTACTTACGATCAATGGACTGATCTATATTGTGAATAATATACTACTAATACTTTCTATCTGCTCTCTTCTTGTTGCATCTAATTTATCTGCCGATACCCGTGTTATCACTCCTGATGAGTCTTCTCCTAGTGATAAAGAGATTCGAGATGCGGTTGTAAAGGCTCTTTTAGATCAAGAAAATCAAATTAAAAAAATAGAGCTTACGCCATTGAAAGAAGCTATCGCTCCTATTATTTCTCCCGATTTGCTTCGAAAAAAAACCAATGAAGAAGCTCAAGCATTGATAAAAGCTATATTAAAGAAGCAAGATAAACAAAGGATAAAATTACAAGAAGTCGTGGCAGCAGCGAGTAAACATTATAAATTACAGGTTGGAAATAAAAAGTTATCTCGCTCTTCTTTATCTAAAAATAAAAAAACTTCTTCACATTCTGCCAAAATTACAGCTAAGAAAGAGAAGCCTAAAACGCCTAAGAAAACTATATCTAAGACCTTAGTAAAACAAGAGGGCTCTCCAAAAATCTTAAATAATGAACTTGCTACTAAACTTAAACCTCAAAATGAAGTGACGGGTAGTATCCCTGTCGGTCGAAATCAATTAGCAATGCAAGGGGCAGAAAAACCGAATCTTTTTTTGGGGGGGGATAGACTTAAAGTTTTGAATGCTAAACAAGCGGGTATTTCTCAATTATCAAAAAATATTATGATAAATAGCCCTGAGCTTCAGTTGAATGCCGTTGAAAGTACAACAGAGGGGCGCAATAAACCTGCGACAAAGCAGATACAAGGTTGGATTTATCTGGGACGTTTTGCAGCTGGCTCTTGGGAGAATAAAACCTTAGATATAGAAAAGCAGTTACCACAAGTGGGTAAGCAATATATGGTTAAAGCGACGAGTCTTTATGTTCGTAATGCCTTACCTAAAAAAGGAAAAATGGGCAAGGTTATTCATGCCTTTCGTGCAAATGATAAAATTAAAGTGTTAAATTTAAAAGGCTTGGGAAGAAATCATAATTTCTACTGGGCCGAAATTTTACGCGAATAATCATCTGTCCAAAAAGTCGTTTACGCTTTTATAGCCCATATGAAAGATGCAAGATAGCGTAGCGATTATTTTGGAGGAATATCCGTTGATGTGCTAGTAGTCGGTGGAGTAATTTCTGTTTGTAGCTCTTCATCGGGAGAGTCAACA
>CAZQTJ010000326.1:0-2824 GCA_964596035.1 uncultured Cocleimonas sp.
AGTGAGCGCTACTGCACTCAATTATCCCTATGGATAAGCGGGTATTTTTTAAACCCGTGATGAATTAATAACTTGCGTCCTGTGCCGTAGTGACCTCACGGATTCAGGTAAAATACTGATCTATTTTGTGTATAATACCCGCAATGCTAATTCGCGGGTATTTTTTTGCCTGCTACCTTTACCAATAATGAAAATTAAACTGTGCCTAAATCTCTCGTAACAATTACTGATCTACAATTTTCTCGTGCCGAGCGAGAAATATTCACGGCTGTCAATTTAGAGATACCTAAAGGGAAAATCACCGCCATTATGGGACCGAGCGGTACGGGAAAAACAACCTTGTTACGTCTTATGGGGGGGCAGTTAATGCCGAGTCGTGGTGATGTGATTGTCGAAGGAAAATCTATCCCTTCTTTGTCAAATAAAGAGCTTTATCAATCACGTAGACGCATGGGGATGTTGTTTCAATCGGGCGCATTGCTGACCGATTTAAACGTCTTTGAAAATATAGCGTTTCCTATTCGTGAACATTATAACTTTCCTGAGCTTATGATACGTGATCTTGTGTTTATGAAGTTGGAAATTGTTGGTTTGCGGGGTGCGTATAAGCTGATGCCCTCCGAGTTGTCAGGTGGTATGGCGCGTAGAGTTTCTTTGGCAAGAGCGATTATTCTTGACCCTGTTTTGATGATGTACGACGAGCCTTTTACGGGTTTAGATCCCATTACATTGGGTACGATTGTCAGCTTAATAAAAGAGCTAAATGAGGCTTTAGGAATGACTAGCGTGGTGGTTTCTCATGATGTAGCAGAGGTATTATCAATTGCTGATTATGTGCATATCCTTTCTGAAGGCAGGGTCGCCGCATCGGGTACGCCTGATGAGCTACGCAACTCAGATTCGAAGTGGGTTCAGCAATTTTTACAAGGCTTACCTGATGGTCCTGTGCCTTTTCACTATCCTGCCAGTGATTATGCAAGTGCATTGAGGGCAAAAGCATGATCTTGGATATATTACAAAAAACGGGTCATACGACATTCGATTTTTTGCGGCGTATCGGTCGCGCTAGTCTTTTTTTATTGCATATTTTAAGTGGTCTTAAAGACCTTTTTTTACGCCCCAGTTTGTTAGTGCAACAAGTCTATTCTGTCGGTGTTCTATCACTGCTCATTATTATTTTTTCAGGTTTATTTGTCGGCATGGTGCTTAGTCTTTTAGGCTACGTTACCTTAGTAGAGTTTGGTGCAGAAGGCTCTTTAGGCGTGTTAGTTTCTTTGTCGATGATTCGTGAGTTAGGTCCTGTACTTGCTGCCTTATTATTTTCAGGACGAGCAGGCTCAGCTTTAACGGCTGAAATAGGCTTGATGAAAGCAACAGAGCAATTAGCCAGTATGGAAATGATGGCGGTTGACCCTATTAAAAGAATCATTACACCACGTTTTATTGCAGGTGTATTTTCTTTGCCAATACTGACCGCTATTTTTATGGTGGTGGGTATTTATAGTAGTTTTTTAGTGGGTAGTGTTTGGCTTGGCGTTGATGAAGGTTCTTTTTGGTCGCAAATGCAGGCTAAAGTTGATTTTCAACATGATCTTATTAATGGCTTGATTAAGAGTGTTGTGTTTGGTTTTGTGGTGATGTGGATAGCCGTCTTTGAAGGGCATGATGCGACACCAACGTCGGCAGGTGTCAGTGAGGCGACAACTCGGTCGGTTGTTTACTCTGCTCTAGCCATTTTAGGGCTGGATTTTATATTAACTAGCATTATGTTTGGGCTGTAGAGAGTAAAGAAAATGCGTATATCAAAAACAAAAGAAATAATGGTCGGTGTCTTTGTTCTGCTTGGTTTTATCGCCGTGTTTTTACTGGCGCTCAATGTGAGTAATTTAGGTGGTTTAGGCACAAAGAAAAGCTATGATGTTAAAGCTTATTTTAACAATATTGGCGGACTAAGAACCCGTGCCAAAATATCAATGTCAGGGGTTAAAATAGGGCGTGTTAGCCAGATTGCCTATAACCAAGAGCGAGGGCAGGCAGAGGTGACGATGACGCTGGATGCGCAGTATCAATTAAGTACCGACACGCAAGCCAGTATTTATACCGCAGGGCTGTTGGGAGAGCAGTATATTTCTTTGGAACCTGGCGCAGACGATGAGGTCTTAAAAGCTGGAAGTGTCATTATGCTGACTCAATCGGCAATGGTTTTAGAGGAGATAATCGGTAAGGTGATGATAAGTTTAACATCAAAATAATCAGTAATTCATTTGTGGGCAGGAGAATCATTCATAATGAAACATTTAACAACGGTAATTATTTTATTTTTAACACTCAGTTTTTCATTAACAGCAAATGCTAAAAATATTGCGGCAGAAGCTGCTGTATTGAAGGCTAATAATGCTATTTTTAGTGAGCTAGAAAAAAGAAAAGCAGAGTTAAAAACAAACCCTAAGGTATTACAGAGTATTGTTGAAAAACAAGTAGTGCCTTTTATTGACTTTGAGGCAATGGCTAAATTGACATTGGGCAAACAATGGAAAGCCGCTTCTCCTGCACAAAGAACACGGTTTCTTAATGCGTATCGTACAATGTTGATTAATAGCTACGCTAAAAATATGTTGGGCTATGCAGGTGCTGTGATGACGGTTAAAAGCTCTATTTCTGGTGGGCGTGAAGGCTACGAAATAGTACGCACTTCAATAACACCTAAAGGCAGTGCCGCTGTCTCCGCAAACTATGATGTACGCAATAAATCAGGAAGCTGGAAAGCGTACAATATTGAGATTTTAGGTCTTAATTTAATTACTAACTTTCGTACAAATTTCAC
>CAZQTJ010000327.1:0-2787 GCA_964596035.1 uncultured Cocleimonas sp.
CTATTAACAAGCTCCACTAAGAAATGGGAAATTATTGAATTCTCATTCCTTAGCTTATAAAGGTCATAAATGCCATGAACAATCTAAATAAATGTCAGCCTGTTCCCTTAACTCGCTCACTGGGTCAACCTGCACAGGGTAAAGATCGGTTTTTTCCGCGCCCTTTTATTATGCGAAAAATTTGCCATGAAATAGACAATGGTGAAAATCTGCTAATTTCTGCTCCTCGCCGTATTGGTAAAAGCTCTTTGCTGAAAGCCATTCAGGAACAAAAATGCACTCAGGCTAACACTATTTATCTCTACATGATTATTCAAAGTGTCGATAGCAGCGAATTGTTTTTTAATAAACTGTTCAAGGCATTGATTAGTGATGAGAATATTTGCACGGGCTTAACAGGCTATATAAAACGCGCCAGCCATTCGCTTAAAGACTTTATCAGCCGTCTGCGTGGGATTTCTCTTGAAGGTGGCATACAGATGGATGCCAAAAATAGTATAGATTATTATCACGAATGCTATGAGCTACTCACCTACCTTGAAAATAAAAGAGTCGTGGTGATTGTTGATGAGTTTCCTGATGCCTTAGCTCGCATTGACCTGCAAGATCGCAATCAAGCCATATATTTTTTACAACAGCACCGTGATTTACGTCAGCAATTTAACAGCAAACTGCAATTTGTTTATACAGGCTCAACGGGCTTGCGGAATGTGGTTAAAAAAATAGGCACAAATAACTTAATTAATGATCTTGCTCAAATAGAGATTCCCCCGTTTTCAACTGATGAATCTTGTTGCCTTATTAAATCACTGGTTTTAGGTTATCAACGAACAAACCCAAACTTTGACCTCACAGAAACGCAGATTGATTATATTCTCAGAAAAATCACATGGTATCTGCCCTTCTATTTACAGACCATTATTCATGCCTTGTATAACCGTTTTGATGACACGCAACAAAACATACTGCCCAAAGATATTGATAACATTTTAATGGCAATGACCAAAGCGAAATCGCCCTATGCTGCCTATTTTGAAAACTGGCAAAGTCGCCTTGAAAAAACCTTTAATAAAGAAGAATATCAGCTTGCCATCACGCTATTAACGCATATTGCACAACATCAAACAACCGACAAAGCCACATTAGATCAACTTGGCTCAGACCAGCCACTTTCTAAAGAGGAGCGACGTTTTGTTTTACAAACCTTAGAATATGATGGTTATATCAGCCAATCTGACTCACATTCAGCGCAAGCACAACAGCAATACCAATTTAATTCTGAGCTACTCAAACAATGGTGGATAGAAAATGTCATCGACTAGCAAACTCTCGCACATCTACAACCCCGCTAATCAAAGTGATCAAGAATTGCTAGATGGTTTTATTATGCGTGGCAATACCTTTAAAACCATTATGCAAGCGGTTAAACAACACCACGGCAAGCAACCGCCACAACATTTTTTAATTGAAGCACAACGTGGCATGGGCAAAACCTCGCTACTTTTACGCACCCGCATAGAAATAAAACAGGATGCTAGTCTTGCCCATTTGCTTCCCGTGCAACTCGCAGAAGAGCAATACGGCATCTTTCAACTCTGCCAACTTTGGGAGCATATTGCCGACGAGCTATGTGAACAGGCTGGTTTTGAAAATTTAGTCGATGATTTTGAAGCCATTGATAGCCAAAGCGATTATGCCGAAAACTGCTATACCCTGCTGGAAAACTATCTAACAAAAAACCAATACCAACTGGTGCTAATGCTAGATAATTTTGGTGATGTGCTCAAGCGCCTAACAGAAATCGAACAAGATCGTTTGCATGATATTTTACACTGCTCCACATCCCTTCAACTGATTGCCACATCTGCCAAAGCACTTGAAGCCACTTATAAACACGACAACAGCCTGTTTGAACTATTTGAAGTGCTGTATTTAAAAGGGCTGGATAAAAAACACAGCCACACACTGCTAAAAAAACTTGCCAAAACCAATCAACAACTGCCCATCATCGAGCGCATTATAAAAAACCAACCAGAACGCATTGAAAGCCTGCGCCAACTCACGGGGGGCGTACCGCGTACCTTAGTGATTCTTTATGAAATATTTGTCGATGATAATGGCAGCGTATTTGAAGACCTCGAAAGCATACTCGACCGCGTTACCCCACTCTATAAAGACCGCATGGATGACCTACCCAAACAGCAACAAGCCATTATGAATGCCCTCGCACTCAACTGGGATGGTATTAGCACCAAAGAAATTACTGCTAAACTCAATAACCCGCAACTCACCAGTAAAAAAATCGCCTCACAACTGAATCAACTAGAAAAAAATGGTCTAGTCACTTCCAAACGGGCCGATAAAAAAAATAAACTGTATTTTCTCCAAGAACGCTTTTTTAATATCTGGTATCTAATGCGCTATGGACGCAAAAAAAGCAAAAGCAAAGTGCTTTGGTTAATTCGCTTTTTTCAAAGCTGGTACAGCCCCGAAGAACTCAAACAACGTGCCCAACAACATATACAAGCCGCCCAATCGGGTGAATTACACCCCAGAGGCGGTATTTTAATGGCAGAAACACTGCGTTACACCGTCGATGATCTTGTCCTGCAAGATGAAGTCGTTCAAGCAACCCGCAAAGCTTTATCGCACAAGGTCAGTGATATTAATCAACAGCTTTCAAAATCAGATGTGCAGTTAATAACACCTGCTTACGAAGCAGAAAAAAATAAAGACTTTGATTTAGCCATTAAACGTTATTTAAAGTTAATTCAGCAAGACTGCACA
>CAZQTJ010000328.1:0-2774 GCA_964596035.1 uncultured Cocleimonas sp.
GCTGTTGACTTTCCTGCGCCATTGACACCTAAAATACCTATATTAACGCCCTCGCCAAAAAAAAAAGAAACGTTATCCAAAAGTACTTTTTTACCTGAACCCAAAGCATAAGCCTTCGAGACATTTTGAAATTCAATCATAACAAATGTAGCTATTGTTGACGGATCTTATGTCGAACTAACCGCTGTAATAACAAACCAAAAAATAATACCGTTATTGTAAAAGTTAAGAGATACTTTTTATCTAAAAAACTACTTTCATATCCCACATACATTGCGCTTCGAAACCACTCTATCAAGTGGGTAACGGGATTGTAATAGAGAAGATTTTGAATATCTATCGACATATAACTAATGACAAAAAATATCCCTGACATAAAGTACATAGGGCGCGTTAAAATTCCAAATGTTTGCGCATAACTAGGGAATTTAAATGCCAATACTGAATTAATCATTCCAAAACCTGCTCCTAGTCCCGCACAAACAAAAACAACAATCACCAACTCTAAAGCATTATCAATACGCATATCCCACAAGCCTTGCACAGCCAAGATAAAGAGCACAAAGGTAAAAACAACAACCTGTGTTAAGACTTCTAAAATTGTTCTCGCGATCATGACGTCAAAGGGTGTCACATGAGGATAACTCAGCAGAACCTTATTTGCGCCTATTGCATTCATTAATTGCGTTGCTGTATTTAAAAACAAAGCATAAGGAAAAAGCCCTGTTAAGACTAATAATGCAACACTCCCGCCCAAGGGGGATGGACGCCCCATAAAAGAAAAGATTGCGGCGAAAGTCAACATATGAGCCAATGGCTCAAATAAAGCCCATAGATGCCCCAAGCGAGTCTGCCCATAACGTGTTCTGGTTTCACGCAAAATAAGGGCGAAAACAACCCTTCTTTGAACGGCAAAGGCAGTCCAAAAAGTACTCATTGACCTACAGAATTAGCTAAAATAGGAGGAGAGGATTTCCATCGACCAGAAACAGCACAAACAATTTCTGAGCCTGAAGGATCAATACGACGGCAAATATTGCCATTCGCTGAATAATATTGTCGAGGCAGATAATCCGACCGTTGTTGACGAGATAAATGTGGGGATTTTAGTTTTAAACTTCTAACTCTTGCGGACGAAAGAATTTTTCGCTTAGGCTCTTGATAGCTATAATTAAAATGCTTAGTCGGCAAAACTATTTCTTTTTTCTGCCAAAAATTAAATAATTGATCCCTTTTCCATAAACTACAGCCTTGAAGGGATAATATCATTACTCCTACCATCAACAATGTAATGATTCTATTTTTATTCACCAACCCATCCTATCTGCGCAAACCAAATTATCATCACGAATAATACATTAAAAGTATGCAAATATTTTATTTTCAGCATTCCTATTTAAAGATAATTAATCAGGACTAGAACCTACTATTTGCGCGGCAGAAGATTCGGTTAGATTTTGAGAAAACAAAGTGTTGCTTTCACTCTCTGTCTCTGACTTCCCCCCTACACGACATATATCCATATACGGAGGCCAATATACTCCTGTTGGAGAATTCCTCCTCCCTTTTTGATAAAAACTACCGTGACCTTGATTTATATTCAGCAAATACAAACGATATTTTTTATACAGCTCAACATCAACCTCTTCTTGTGCTTGCCAAAAAGCATCTAATGATGATTGGCTTGTTAAACCTGCCACATCATATACCGCCATCCCCCTTACTAAAACAGGGACGCTATGATACAAGGAAGACAAACCAACGGTACTATTAATAACAATTGTAGCACGCGCACTGCACAGTAACGTGGGCAGATGCTGATCATGAAGATAAAAAATTCGCCCTTCTAAATGATACTGCCGCTCCAATTTTTGCAGAAATTTTTTATAATTACGATAAGGTCTATCCATAGGATGATGTTTAAAGACCAGCGCACTTGTTTTTGAAGCATAAGAAGCAAAAGACACAACCGTTTCTTCTATAAACTCCTTAACATCCTTGTATTTAGAATGTGAAATTTGAAAGTCATTATGTACTTGTAATGGTACAAAAAAATAGTTTTTATTGTAATTTTTTAGTAGCTTTTTATGATGTTTTTTCTCAGAAAAGTGATAGTAAGGCTTCTTAAATAACCAACCCCACAACCAAAGCCCACCTTGTTTTAGAGGATTTAAACAACGATGGTGCTGATAATGTTTATAAGAAACCCCACCTATAAACTTAGCCAAACCATAAACGACACTAAATAACATTGACATAAAAAACTGCCACTTTATCGCGGGTCGATCTAGCTCTGCATTACTCAAAGCAAAAAGATTGTTACGATAATAAGAAGCATCTTTAGGCATCTGCGAGTTACCATTTACCCCTGATTTTTCAACGGTAATAAAACTTGGACGAAGATAACCTTCTTCAAAAACATAAACATCTACATTTCGAGGAGAAAAAACTTTAGTAATCGCTTCTTTGTGATAAGGACGCTCATCCCCAAATAAAAAAACTTTATTGATTTTTTCTTGTTCAACCAAGTTATCTAAATAATCAACCCAACCATCATAGCTCCCTTTATAGTTCTTCCCTTTGCGGAAAAAAAACCAATCCCCAGCATTAAAATTCACCTTCACCACTTTCATATTTTTTTGCTCTAGCTCACGAGCAAAACGCTGAAAGAATGGCCCCATTGGTCCTTGTAATAAAAGTATATTTTTATCTATCATTTGAAATAGTTCAACAAATAGCACCCATTAATTTAGGATATGAAATTATAACTGAGA
>CAZQTJ010000329.1:0-2762 GCA_964596035.1 uncultured Cocleimonas sp.
TGTAGAATTTTTTAGTTTTGTCATCGACTAAATTATAACTAACAAATAAACCATCATAGAGCGTGTGATGATAGGAAAGGTAGGCAATAAAGTTACACCCATCATTGAGTGGCTGACGTGCATCATAGCCATTTTTAACTTCAAGCCACAGTGATGAAGAATCATCCCGCTGAATTTTAATCATTTGATACGCAATATCCTTGTCATCTGTTGATTTTATCTGCGAAAACTCTTCAATAACCGCCTCTTTTGTACCTTTTTCATCTCGAAATGAAGGGATAGACCTGTAGCCTAACAGGTTTTGCCAACGTCGCGCCTTCAGTAAACTATTCACAACAGGCTCTATACAATGCAAGTTTTCCCAACGCTTAGCATGGTGATTACGCTCTAATGGCTCTATGGCTCTCAGGTGATGTGCTTTGATAATATCGAGACCGCTAAGACGAATCCCACCTGTGTTTTGAGATTCAAAAAAAGTATAGGCATCATCTTCGCTTTGGGTGGTGACTAAAGTAATATTAATTAGGCTTAAATCTACTTCTGGTAACTTTTTTTCTTTTAGATAACGATAATTTTCTAATATTTTCTGCTGACTTAATGGTGAGGCATACTGAAGAGTCGAAGACACACCTTGAATATATTGAATAATGGACAAGGTAGTGAGTCGCTGTTGACCATCGATAATATTAAGAGGTTGATCTTTAGCCTCTTGATGTAAAATAATACTACCAAGATAGTAATAGTTGTTTTCATTCGTTTCAAAATGATCTTTTAAGTCTTCGAACAAACGATTTATTTCTTTTTCACCCCATGTATAGGGACGTTGATATTCAGGAATACAGAGACATTTATCAGCTAGTAACGCTTTAACGGTACTACTTTCAACGGCAATGCTTTCTTGTTTCTTAGCCTCTCCCGAAGCATATATACACCCTTCTTTATTCGCTTCTTGATAAACAATCGATAAATCTTTCAACTTGCCATCCTCTTATTTTTATTAAAATAAGATTGTACAACGATTATTTATTGGTCATAAAATATTAAGATATAAGGCATTATTGCGTGCCAATTATTTCATACTCGTTCCTTAGCCAACTCTTTTTTGTTCTCTTCGCTTATAGTCATGCAACCATTGTTGCACGCTACGAATAGTCTCCTCTGAGGGCGCGCCATTACGGTATAAACGAAGTTGGGCAATACTATAGTCGCCATTAATAGGCGTGTTAAGCTCTAGTGTTGCGCGCTCGGGCTGAAGTATTTTATAGATATAGCACTTTTTTCTCAGTATATCTTGATGATAACTCGCTACACAATGCTCCTGTATTTCCCCTTCCGCTCTCAATTCAACAGAATTTCTAATGGGGATAATATATCGACTCCCAGAAATTGGAGGAACATAATACTCAACATTTTCATTATTTTTACGCTGATTTATTTCTATAATATAGCGCTCATGTAATCTTTCTAAATCATCTAATGTGCGGCAATTAAATACCTGTGCTTGATTTTGTAATGTAGCCATACGCAAGGTGTCGCTATAAACGCTTCTAAACCTAGTTTTTGACCAATTCTCATCATAACTTTGCAATAAACGACTTGATAATAACTCTGGATGCTGAGTAATGAGCAGAATGACGCTGTCATCCACATATTTCAAATGATTAATAGTTTGCCATTTAGGCAGTGCGATAAGCCGTTGCAAGCACTGATATTTTCTATGATTGAATTTTTTCAGGGATAACTTATTGAGAAGCTTTAACAAGGGCTTCCCACCGTCTAAGTAACATTTTTCGAGAATATAGACCCTCTTTTGTGATAAAAAATCAACAATCCGCCGCTCACTCCAACGATGACGACTAGCGCAGTGCATCATTATCAGCATTAATAATGGGTTGCTGACAAATAAATCAACGGCAATTTGATGGCGACTTAATAACCATATTAAAGGGTAGACAGATACACCGTAATCAGCATGATATGTTTGTAACGTCGCTAAAATATGATCAGGGAATGTGTCAAGCCAAGGTTTTGCTTCAGCACTATTTAATATATCTTCAAAAGGCAACCCAGGATCATCAAGAAAATGGTTAAACGTGGTTGTTTCTCCATTACTTAACCCAAAACAAGCAATACCCCCATGCCAAGATGTGACTGTAATTGAGCAGGGGTAAGCTAACAGCATCGAGTAATCAATAAAAAGACTATTATCTGATGAGATCATAAAAAATATTCCTAAATAATACTTAGGATATTTTTAACGTATAAGTCGCTATTCGAGAATTAAATTCAGATATAGTGCTATTTTTATGATCATTTCGGCTAAATTTATGCTAACAAAATGGAAATTGCAATCTAACAAACTCTGCTCCTGTATTATCATACAGGCTACCAATCCCAACTCTGCTGCTATAAAATCGCGTCACCATAAAACACCTACCTAAACACCAGAGGAATGTATTCATGTTCGACCACACTAACTGCCCTTTATGCTCTAAAAAAGACATCGTTATCTCAGATGGTAAAGAGATAGAAAATGACTTGGCTTATGTCTTGACCGATACCAATCCTGTCAGCCCTGGGCATTGTCTTATTGTTCCACGCCGTCATGTTGCTGAGTTTTTTGATGCGACGAAAGAAGAGAAACTGGCTATCTTTGAGCTAATTGATGAGATGAAGGCGATTATTGATAAAAAGCACAAGCCTGATGCTTATAATATAGGCGTTAATATCGGTAAAGCGGCAGGGCAATCTGTGCCACATAT
>CAZQTJ010000330.1:0-2714 GCA_964596035.1 uncultured Cocleimonas sp.
TCTAAGAAAATAAAAACGCTCATACAATAGCAGGACTCATCATAACGCCTGCCTATTTAATATTATAAAAATAAACACATCGTTCAAGATTAAAGCATTTAATATTTAAACTATAATTAAATGAGACAATATCTTACAATTTTACGCATTACACATAAAATGAACTAAACCATGTACACACAATGCTCAAATTGCGGAGCTGTTTTCCGCGTTAATATGAAAGAATTAACGGTTGCCCAAGGCAAGCTTCGTTGTGGTGAATGTGATGGTGTCTTCAACGCAATGGATACCCTGTCAACAACACTACCTAAAAAGCAAAACTTTGCGTCTAGTGAAAATGAAGAGGACTTTGTTGATCCCGATGTATTAACCCCAAAATACACTCGCGCTATACAAAAACAGAAAAACCGTGTTTTACCACTATTGGCTGTATTGGCTTTATTATCGCTATTAATTAGTCAATTTTTATACACCAATAAAGGCTGGTTTACCGATGAATTAAAACGTAGCCCTGAACAAGTACAGATGATTAGTAGGAATATAATTAGTCACCCTAATGACAGTGGTGTATTGCTTATTTCTGCCGCTATTGAGAACCAAGCAGAGTATGCTCAACCCTATCCCTATGTGGAAGTAACATTAATGGATAACAATGCAAATACGATTGCATTACGACGCTTTAAACCCGAGGAATACCTACAAAACTATTCTAAAAATGATGTATTACAACCCAACAAGCAAACCACTCTCCAACTGACCATTTCAGACCCTGGTAAGAAGGCAACCCGTTTTAACTTTAAATTCATGTAACACATTACTTTTATGCTCAAACCTCTGCAAATAGGCCCCTACAAACTAACAAGCAATGTCTTACTTGCTCCAATGGCAGGTATTACAGACCGCCCTTACAGGGATGTGTGTCGCTCTTTTGGTGCTGGCTTAGCATCATCAGAAATGATTGCTTCGGATATTAGCTTGTGGGATTCAAAAAAATCATCTTCACGCCTTATCTCAAGAGATGAAGCAGAGCCTCGTTGCGCCCAAATTGTAGGAACTGACCCTTATGTTATGGCTGAAGCTGCCAAACACTGTGTTGACCTTGGTGTACAAATATTAGATATAAACATGGGATGCCCTGCTAAAAAAGTATGCAAAAAAGCAGCTGGCTCCGCCTTGATGCAATACCCAGAAAAAGTGAAAGAGATATTAAACAGTGTCATTGAAGCTGTCGATATTCCTGTCACCTTGAAAACACGGACAGGATGGACGGATAAAAACAAAAATGTATTAGAAATTGCCAAAATTGCGGAACAAGCGGGAGTTTCTGCGCTTTATATACATGGTCGTACTAGAACACAAAAATATGCTGGTTTTGCAGAGTACGAGACCATCCGACAAGTGAAAGAGAATATCGCACTACCTATTATTGTGAATGGTGATATTAAAACCGCAGAAGATGCAAAATTTGTACTCGACTATACGAATGCCGATGGTGTCATGCTTGGTAGAGTGACCAATGGTCAACCATGGATATTCGACAGCATATCTCATTATCTACAAACAGGATTGATAAAAAAACAATTATCTCATCAAGAAAAATCGAAGGTTGCAATCTCTCATTTACGCAAAATTTACGAGCAACACTTAGATCATTCAAGACACTCAAATAATACCTTTTGTCAGGTGAATCAGTCCTTTAGTTGTCCAAAAACTAGTCTGAAATTTATCGAATGGTATTTATACAGCATGAGATCGCAAAGCAGTAAAAAAATCAATAAAAAGGTTTTTTTACTAAATACCCCCGAGGAGCAATTGAATGCTTTTATTCAAGCGCTCAACGAATTAACCCCCGATTCCCAAGAACCCGCGTCTCAAAAACAAAGGTAGTAAAAACTATGAATACCCCCGTAACACCTTTTTCAAAAGAATCATTATCTGAAACGACAGAAGATGCTGTAGAGGATTATCTAAAATTGCTTGGCGATCAAGATTCAATGAATCTATATCGTCAAGTAATCGACGAAGTAGAGCTTCCTCTCCTAAAAGCCATTATGAAACACACCCGCGGAAACCAGTCTCGTGCTGCTAACTGCCTAGGTGTTAATAGAGCAACTTTACGTTCTAAATTAAAGAGACATGGTTTATTATAGGAAGGATGAATCTACCTTCTCAACAGCAACAAATTGTGCAAATGCACGCCAGCCTTATTGTGCTGGTCGTGCAGGTTGCGCAAAACCCCATGAATAACAAGCAACAGCTAGATAACATCTTAAAGGTTAGCCTAGAAAATGGCTGGACTGATCTCGTTCGCGCTATTAACAAAATTGTCGCAGGCGATCGCTCTGCCAATTTACTGCAAAATTTGGATGATGAAGATCGTGTCATTATCCAAGCCATTCTAAATGGAATTCAAAACCCCGCAACATTACCTGATCCAGAAGCTGATTCTGGAGACTCCGCTATGGCGGCTCCTGGAATAGCTCACATGCTAATTCAAGCAAGCTCGGGCAATACTCAAGCCCTTACGATGCTTTCATCTATGGCAGAACAAATGAGCAGTGCTGGAGGCGATATGGCGCAATTAGGCGGTATTATGAAGAAGCTACTTGATGGAGAGCGCAACCCAGATGTCCTTTGCGAAAGAATGGGAGCTTCTGGTATTAGCTTGGTGAAATCTATTTTAGATGAATTAGCAAAACTTCAGGCACATTGAT
>CAZQTJ010000331.1:0-2688 GCA_964596035.1 uncultured Cocleimonas sp.
TAAGTATTTTTCTCACCTAGAATGACAGCATACTTGAAATTGAGTAGATACGATATATTACCCAACCATGGTATCTTAACTTCGTAGTTCACTCGTAAGCGTTTTCTATTATTACCTTTCTTCATTAAAGATAGCTTAAAAGGTTTTTTCTTTCCTGATATTTTTGTTAAGTTATACATGCCATTTATATCCATATATTTATTAATTTTACTATAAACATATTGTGAGCTTTTTGTTTTAATACCTGGTTCTGAGGCAATGCTATTCATCATCGAACGAACTGAATTAAATTCGATATAGGACGGTCCAATTTTTAAGCCAGCACTCATTATAAGGATGCCAACCGCAGCTACAATCATCCATGAAATAAGGGTTAGCCCTTGCTGATTTTTTCTAGTTGTTTTCATATTTAGCGATGCTTTGATTATTTTTATAATATATTTGTTATGGCATAGAAAGCTTTTCCATAACAACCAAAGCCTGAATATATCAAGACTTTGGTTAAGCTAAACTTAAGAAGATGTTGATCAAATCCAATTAGACTTATAAACAATCACGCTAAATCTAGGCATTCTTCATATATTTAAAAAGTCGTTTACACTTTTATAGCCCGTTGAAGTTTATGTAATACGGGATAGCGCGTTGCTACGATTTCCCGTATTCCGCTTAGGCTACATACAGGCTACGAAAATAGCCAATAAAGTGTAAAACGATATATGAAGGATGCCTAAATCTACTTAATTTTTGTGCCTATACGCGAAGGTTGAAAGCCATCACCATTTTCTAGCCAGTTCCAGTGCATCCAAACATAGATGGCTTTACCGACTATATTTTCTTTTGGAACAAATCCCCAGACACGACTATCGCTGCTGTTATCGCGGTTATCACCCATCACAAAATAGCTATTTTCTGGCACGACTATATCGGTCGTTTTAGATAAGCCACCGAAAATTTGTATTGCGTGTTTAACCTCGCCCTCTTTGCTTGGTAAGGTCTCTTGATAGATTCGCGCTGGTCTTTCACCATAAGGTGTATTCACTTGAATTTCTTGTGGGTCGGCGTAGCTAACTTGTTTATCATTAACGATTAATTTTTTATCTTCCGTCCAGCTAATTCGATCACCTGGCAAGCCAATGACTCGTTTTATATAGTTAATAGCAGGATTTTTAGGGTAACGAAAGACCATAACATCACCACGCTCTGGGTCTGCTACATCTAATATTTTTGTATGCGTAACAGGTAGGCGAACACCATAGGCATATTTTTCCACTAGGATAAAGTCACCAATGTGTAGCGTTGGGATCATAGAGCCTGATGGGATACGAAATGGCTCGGCAACAAATGATCGTAAAATAATAACGACAAGCAATACAGGAAAAAATGAACGCGCATAATCCAGTAGTAAAGGAGGATTCTCTAAAGAGCGTACTTTTTTTGATGCAAACAAGCGGTACAACAAAATAATTAAGCCTGATAGTGCTGTAATGGCAACTAACCAGAACTCTAAACCATAATTTATTTCCAATTTTCTATTCCTTTATTATAAGAGAGCTACTTATCAATTTTTAACACCGCTAAAAACGCTTCTTGAGGTATCTCTACATTACCAACCTGCTTCATACGCTTCTTACCTTTTTTCTGTTTTTCAAGTAATTTACGTTTACGTGAGACATCACCACCATAACATTTTGCGATAACATTTTTACGCAATGCTTTCACATTCGAGCGCGCGATAATATTACCGCCTATAGCTGCTTGTATTGCAACATCAAACATTTGACGCTGAATAATGTCACGCATTTTTTCAACTAAATCACGCCCTCGTTTTTGTGCAAAGTCCTTATGTACAATAACGGAAAGTGCGTCAACTTTCTCGCTATTAATAAGAATATCAACCTTTACTAATGGTGCTACTTCAAAACGATCTAATTCATAATCAAACGAGGCATAACCACGACTGACTGACTTGAGGCGGTCAAAGAAGTCGAGCACAACTTCGCTCAAGGGCAAATCATAGTTCAAGGTGACTTGATTACCTAAGTATTGCATTTGTTTTTGTATGCCTCTTTTTTCGACACACAGAGAAATGACATTGCCCACATACTCTTGAGGAACCATTACCGTGCCACGAATAATTGGCTCACGAATTTCTTCTATCTTATTAACAACAGGTAGCTCCGACGGATTATGTACCATCGTAATATTACCGTTAGTTTCTACCACTTCGTAAATAACAGTGGGTGCTGTTGTAATTAAATTAAGGTCATACTCTCGCTCTAAACGTTCTTGAATAATTTCCATGTGCAACATGCCAAGGAAACCACAACGGAAACCAAAGCCTAGTGCCTGTGAGGTTTCAGGTTCAAAATGTAGCGAGGCATCATTTAAGTGTAATTTATCCAAGGCTTCACGGAAGTTTTCGAAATCTTCGGCATTAACAGGGAAAATACCTGCAAACACGCGTGGCTGAACATCTTTAAATCCTGTTAACGCTGTCTTAGCAGGATTTTTCATTTCTGTTAGCGTATCACCCACTTTTACCGATGTGATGTCTTTAACACCAGCTATAATAAAACCTACTTCGCCAATCTCTAAGGTGTCTCTATCTTCACTTTTAGGGGTATAAACGCCTAAACGATCCACCTGAAATTCATTGCCTGTTGACATGGTTTTAAGTTTTTGACGCTT